>NZ_CALAYQ010000205.1:0-33397 GCF_937894855.1 uncultured Zoogloea sp. | reverse complement strand
CGATGGCGCCGCCGTGGATCGGCGGGTTGGAGTAGTTGGTGCGGATCACGCGCTTGAGCTGGGACAGCACGCGGGTGGATTCGTCCTTGTTCTGGGTGACGATGGACAGGGCGCCGACGCGCTCGCCGTACAGCGAGAAGCTCTTGGAGAAGGAGCTGGACACGAAGAACGACAGGCCGGAGGCCGAGAACAGGTTGACCGCGACGGCGTCCGGCTCGATGCCGTCGGCGAAGCCCTGGTAGGCCATGTCGAGGAAGGGGATCAGGCCGCGGGCCGCACAGGCCTTGACCACTTCGGCCCATTGGGCCTCGGTGAGGTCGGCGCCGGTGGGGTTGTGGCAGCAGGCGTGCAGCACGATCACGGAACCGGCCGGCAGGCTGTTCAGCTTGGCGATCATGGCCTCGGCGTTGGCGCCGCGGGTTTCCGGGTTGTAGTAGGGGTAGGTGTCGACCGGGAAGCCGGCGGCTTCGAACAGCGCGCGGTGGTTTTCCCAGGACGGATCGGAGATGTAGACGGTGGCGTCGGGCACGACGCGCTTGATGAGATCCGCACCGATGCGCAGGGCGCCGGTGCCGCCGAGGGCCTGGGCGGTGACGACGCGGCCGTCACGGATGATGGCGCTGTCGGCACCGAACAGCAGGGTCTGCACGGCGTTGTTGTAGGCAGCCGGGCCTTCGATGGGCTGGTAGCCACGGGGCGGGGCGGCTTCGAGGCGGGCCTTCTCGGCAGTCTTGACGGCGCCGAGGAGGGGGATCTTGCCGTTGTCGTCAAAGTAGACGCCAACGCCGAGGTTGACCTTGGTGCTGCGGGTGTCCGCGTTGAAGGCTTCGTTGAGGCCGAGGATCGGATCGCGGGGGGCCAGTTCGACTGCAGCAAAGATCGAAGAGCTCATGGGTTCTCCAGAAGGGGCGAAGGGTGCGGGCACTTTGTGGCGCTCGCTGGGTGATAATGCGGAGTTGCCCGCGGGGTTTGCGGGCGCCACCGTTTGACTCAAGACAGAAATTTTATCATGGCCGATCAATCAGGTAGCGGGAGCGTGGTGGTTTTCGAGGGGAGCCCGTTCCGGCTTCACCAGCCCTTTGCGCCCGGTGGCGACCAGCCGGAGGCAATCCGGAAGCTCGTCGAGGGCATCGGCGATGGCCTGATGTTCCAGACGCTGCTGGGCGTGACGGGCTCCGGCAAGACCTACACGATGGCCAATGTCATCGCCCGCTGTGGGCGGCCCGCGCTGGTGCTGGCCCACAACAAGACGCTGGCGGCGCAGCTGTATTCGGAGTTCCGCGAGTTCTTTCCCGAGAACGCGGTGGAGTACTTCGTCAGCTACTACGATTACTACCAGCCGGAAGCCTACGTGCCGTCCCGCGATCTGTTCATCGAGAAGGACTCGTCGATCAACGAGCACATCGAGCAGATGCGCCTGTCAGCAACCAAGAGCCTGATGGAACGGCGCGACGTGGTGATCGTGGCGTCGGTGTCGTGCATCTACGGTATCGGCGATCCGGGCGATTACCACGCGATGGTGCTGCACCTGCGCGAAGGCGAGCAGATGGCCCACCGGGATCTGGTGCAGCGCCTGGTGGCGATGCAGTACGACCGGGCCGACGTGGATTTCCGGCGCGGCACCTTCCGGGTGCGGGGCGACGTGATCGACATCTTCCCGGCGGAAAACGCCGAGTACGCGCTGCGCGTCGAGATGTTCGACGACGAGATCGAGCATCTCACGCTGTTCGATCCGCTCACCGGCCACCTCAAGCAGAAGATCGTGCGCTTCACGGTGTATCCGTCCAGCCACTACGTGACGCCGCGGGCCACGGTGCTGCGCGCCATCGAGGCGATCAAGGACGAGCTGCGCGAGCGCATCGCCCAGTTCCAGAAGGCCGGCAAGCTGGTCGAGGCCCAGCGCATCGAGCAGCGCACCCGCTTCGATCTGGAGATGCTCAACGAGCTGGGCTTCTGCAAGGGCATCGAGAACTACTCGCGCCATCTGTCGGGCCGCGAGCCCGGCGCGGCGCCGCCGACCCTGATCGACTACCTGCCGGCCGATGGCCTGATGTTCATTGACGAATCCCACGTGTCCATCGGCCAGGTGGGCGCGATGTACAAGGGCGACCGCTCGCGCAAGGAGAACCTCGTCGAATACGGTTTCCGGCTGCCTTCGGCGCTGGACAACCGGCCGCTCAAGTTCGAGGAGTTCGAGCGCCTGCTGCCCCAGACGGTGTTCGTCTCGGCCACACCGGCGGCCTACGAGAAGGAACATCAGGGCCAGGTGGTGGAGCAGGTGGTGCGCCCGACCGGCCTTGTCGACCCGATCATCATCGTGCGGCCCGCGTCCACCCAGGTGGATGATCTGCTGGGCGAGATCAAGAAGCGCCTCGACGTGAAGGAGCGCATCCTCGTCACCGTGCTGACCAAGCGCATGGCCGAGGATCTAACCGAATACCTGGCCGAGAACGGCATCCGCGTGCGCTACCTGCACTCGGACATCGACACCGTCGAGCGGGTCGAGATCATCCGCGACCTGCGCCTGGGCGAGTTCGACGTGCTGGTGGGCATCAACCTGCTGCGGGAAGGCCTGGACATCCCCGAGGTGTCGCTGGTGGCGATCCTCGACGCGGACAAGGAGGGCTTCCTGCGGTCCGAGCGCTCGCTGATCCAGACCATCGGCCGCGCCGCCCGCCACCTGCATGGCACCGCCATCCTCTACGCCGACCGGATCACCGACTCGATGAAGGCTGCCATCGGCGAAACCGAGCGCCGCCGTGCACGGCAGATCGCCTTCAACGAGGCGAACGGAATTACGCCCAAGTCCGTGACAAAACGCATCAAAGACATCATCGACGGTGTCTATGATGCAGGATCGGAGGCCGATGCGACGTCCGCCGGGGAGGCCCGGAGCGACTACGCGGCCCTTGACGAGAAAGCACTGGCGAAGACCATCCGCCAGCTCGAGAAGGAAATGCAGGAACACGCCCGCAACCTGGAGTTCGAGAAAGCCGCGGCCGCCCGCGACAAGCTCTTCCGGTTGCGCCAGCAGGCATTCGGGGCCGACGCCCACGATCTGCCAGGCGGGTCCCGACCGAACGCCACAGGCTGAGAGATTCGAAAATTGGTGCTTGCTCTTGTACGTTCCGCCCGCCGGCTGTTTAAATTGCCGGCAGGAGGGACACCCATAGTGAAAATACTATTCGTCTGCACCGGCAATATCTGCCGGTCGCCGACTGCAGAGGGCGTTGCACGTCGCTGGTTGGCGATGGCCGGGATGGATAGCGCGGTCGGCGTCGATTCGGCGGGCATCCAGGGCTATCACGCGGGCGAGGCGCCCGATCCCCGCACTCAGACGGCGGCCCTGAGGCGAGGCTACGATCTTTCCCGGCTGCGCGCCCGCAAGGTCCAGCCCAAGGACTACGCCGAGTTCGATCTGCTGCTGGCGATGGACCGGGATCATTTCCACTATCTGCGCGACCGCGCCCCTGAAGGCTGCAAGCACAAGGTGCGGATGTTCATGAGTTTTGCCCAGCGTCATCGCCGCGATGATGTGCCGGACCCGTACTATGGCGGCCTCACCGGCTTCGACGCGGTGCTCGACATGTGCGAGGACGCCGTGCAGGGGCTGATCGAGGAGATCCGTCCGGAAGTGGAGCGCCGCCGCCAGTCGGCTGTCTGACCACTCGCAGCGCCGAGCTGTCCAGTGCGGCAGCTACAAACGAAAAGGCCAACCCCGAGGGGTTGGCCTTTTTGCTGGGTGGTGCCGGGATTACTTCGGCCCGGTTTCCACCTGGACCAGCGGCTCTTCAGCCACGACGGCCGGGGCGCGGCGGCGGCGGCCGAGGGGCTGCGCAGGGGCCTGTTCCGGCTGGAAGGACTTCGTCGCATCCGAACGGGTTTCGATCAGCACCAGGCCGCTCTCTTCAAGGGCGACGGACAGATCGGCCGGAGCGCTCGGCGCCGGGGCGGCGACGGGCTCGGCTGCAGCGACGGGTTCGACCACGGCCTCGACCGGCGCGGCGACGGTTTCGACAACCACCGGCGCGGCCTCGACAGCCACCGGTTCGGCGACCACTTCGACCGGCGCTTCAACCACCGGGGTGGTTTCGGCTTCACGGGCGGCGGCGGCAACCTGTTCGATCAGGCTGGCAGCTTCAGCCACCGGCGCCGGCGCGACTTCGGCCTGCACTTCGGCGACTACCGGCTGGGCGGCTTCGACGACGGTCTCGACCACCGGGGTTTCGGCCACGGCCACTTCGGCAGGCGCAGTCTCGACGGCGGCTTCGGTCACTTCGGCAACCGGCGCGGCTTCGGCGGCCGGAGCGGCCTCGACCACGGCGGGGGCTTCGGCGACGACCGGCGCCTCGGTGGCTTCGGCCGGAGCGGCTTCGGTCACGGCAGGCGCGGCTTCGGCCTGCACGGCTTCGGCGGTGGGCTGGGCCTGATCGCCGATTTCCAGTTCGCCCTGGGCGGCGGCTTCGGTGCCGGTGCCTTCCTCGTTGCGACGACCACCGCGACGGCCACGACGACCGCGGCGGCTGCGTTCGGCGCTGGCTTCGCCATCGACGGCGGCCGGGGCGCCCGCTTCGGGGGCGGTGACGGCAGCCACAGCGGCGACGGCGGTCAGCTGCTCGGCGCTGGCGACGATGCCTTCGGCGTCGGCGGCAGGCTTTGCGGCCTGGCCGTTACGGTTGCGGCCGCGTTCGCCGCGCTCGCCACGTTCTGCACGCTCGCCGCTACGGCCTTCGCGCTCGGGGCGCTCGCCACGCTCCTGACGCTCACCGCGTTCCTGGCGTTCGCCACGTTGGCGCTGGGGCTTTTCGCGGACCTCGGCCTGGGCTTCGGGGGCTGCGGCATTGCGGTTGGTGTCGCGACCTTCGCGTTCGCCACGTTCCGCGCGCTCACCCCGTTCGCCACGCTCTTCGCGCTGACCGTCACGGCGGCCACGGCCACCGTCACGGCGACCATTGCGTTCGTTGCGGCCGCGGGATTCGCGACGCTGGGGTTCCGGCTGGGCAACCACCGGGGCCGGCGCAGCGGCGGGCTTCTCGCCACGGAAGAAGGCGAAGATGCGGGCGAGCAGGCCCGGCTGGCTTTCCGGCACGGGCGCCGGGGCCGGCGCGGCGACCTTGGCTTCAACCACCGGGGCCGGCTGGTCAGGGGTGATGCCCTTGACGGCGGCTTCCTGGCGGGCCGGGCGGTCGGTGTTGGCCGACGGCGGGGTGTAGGTCTCGTCGGCCGGCTTGGTGGCCATGCGATAGCTCGGGACGGCGCTCTCTTCCAGGTTGAGCTGGTCGTGGCGCAGGCGGACGATCTCGTGCTGCGGGGTTTCGAGATGGCGGTTGGGGATCAGCACCAAGCTGACCTTGTGACGGATCTCGATCTTTGCGATGTCGTCGCGCTTCTCGTTGAGGAGGAAGGTGGCGACATCCACCGGAACCTGGCAGTGCAGGGCGCCGGTGTTGTCCTTCATGGCCTCTTCTTCGAGGATGCGCAGGATGTGCAGCGCGGACGACTCGGTGCTGCGGATGTGGCCGGTGCCGTTACAGCGCGGGCAGGGGATGTAGCTGGTCTCGGCAAGGGCCGGGCGCAGACGCTGGCGGGACAGCTCGAGCAGGCCGAAGCGGCTGATCTTGCCGGTCTGGACGCGGGCGCGGTCGTAGCGCAGGGCGTCGCGCAGGCGATTCTCGACTTCGCGCTGGTTCTTCTGCGACTCCATGTCGATGAAGTCGATGACGATCAGGCCGCCGAGGTCGCGCAGGCGCAGCTGGCGGGCCACTTCGTCGGCGGCTTCGCAGTTGGTCTTGAACGCGGTTTCCTCGATGTCGGCACCGCGGGTGGCGCGGCCGGAGTTCACGTCCACGGACACCAGGGCTTCGGTGTGGTCGATCACGATGGCGCCGCCGGAAGGCAGGCTCACCTGACGCGAGTACGCCGATTCGATCTGGTGTTCGATCTGGAAGCGCGAGAACAGCGGCACGTCGTCGTGGTAGCGCTTCACGCGGCCGACGTTCTGAGGCATGACGTGGGCCATGAACTGGCGCGCCTGCTCATAGACGTCGTCGGTGTCGATCAGGATCTCGCCGATGTCGGGCTGGAAGTAGTCACGGATCGCGCGGATCACGAGGCTGCCTTCCTGGTAGATCAGGAAGGCGCCTTCCTGGGCCTGGGCGGCGCCGTCGATGGCGCGCCACAGTTGCAGGAGGTAGTTCAAGTCCCACTGCAGCTCTTCGGCGGTGCGGCCGATGGCGGCGGTGCGGGCGATCAGGCTCATGCCGCCAGGCACTTCGAGCTGGTCCATCACGTCGCGCAGCTCGGCGCGCTCGTCACCCTCGACGCGGCGCGAAACGCCACCGCCGCGGGGGTTGTTGGGCATCAGCACGAGGTAGCGGCCGGCCAGCGAGACGAAGGTGGTGAGAGCGGCGCCCTTGTTGCCGCGCTCGTCTTTCTCGACCTGGACGATCAGCTCCTGGCCTTCCTTCAGGGCTTCCTTGATGGACGCACGGCTGGCTTCGACACCAGGCTGGAAGTAGGCGCGGGAGATTTCCTTGAACGGCAGAAAGCCGTGGCGCTCGGCACCATAGTCGACAAACGCGGCTTCGAGGCTGGGCTCGATGCGCGTGATGACGGCTTTGTAGATGTTGCTTTTGCGTTGTTCCTTGGCGGCCGATTCAATGTCGAGGTCAATGAGTTTCTGACCATCGACAATGGCAACGCGGAGTTCCTCGGCCTGCGTTGCATTGAAGAGCATTCGCTTCATTCGTCTTCTTCTCCCGCGTGGCACACGGGCAGGACGAGCCGCACCACCGCTCAGTTGCGGTGACTTAGTTTGGCGTGATCGAGCCGATCCTTCATCAAGGGGAAATCAAACTAAAGTGGGTGGCGGGATTCGTCTATCGCACCCTGAACCGCATCTCGTGCTGAGGGCGCCGGAACGTTTTAGCGGGATTCGTCGGGCCCGGGCTTCCGGAGCGCAACGCACTCTCAGTGCGCTGCCGATCCTCAGCACGGGCGCCGGTCTGTCCGGCACGATTCGTTCATGCGCCCCGGGGGCTGCGAAGTGCCTGCAGCTTCGCCTGGTCTCGCAAGGCTGGAACGGCGCGCGTACGATCGGGTACGACGGCGTATGGCGTTGCGACCTCGGGCCGGCTTGCAGGGAATGCTTCGCGGCCCCGGTTCAGGGCCGTCAATCTGCGTGTGCGCCTGCGCGCAATTGGTACAAGTTTATTGTCGAATAAAGTACCATCGCCCTCTTTTTGTCCGGCGACGGACCTTCCTTTGGTTTTTCGGGAGCGGTGAGGGTGCCGGATAACTCGGCTTGGAGTCCTCTGCACAGAGTCGCTCTGGGGCGGCGCGGGCCGGTGTTGATTCACATCACAACACGCTTCTGGCGGGCGCGACGCATCAGGACCGAAAAAACCGCTCAACAGTATATTTCAAAACGATGGCCTTGAGTAAAGCTCCCGCAGTGCGCCACGAGCGCGTCGACGACGCGAGCGCCGGTCAGCGCATCGACAATTTTCTGGTGCGCGTCTGCAAGGGCGTGCCGAAGAGTCATATCTACCGCATCCTGAGAAGCGGCGAGGTGCGGGTCAATAGCCGTCGGGTGGATCAGACCTACCGCGTGCAGATCGGGGACGAAGTGCGCATCCCGCCGATCCGCATTGCCGAGAAGGAGAATGCCGCGCCGGTGCCCATGGGCAAACCCTTCGACATCGCCTACGAGGACGATGCGCTGCTGGTGCTCGACAAGCCGGCCGGGCTGGCGGTGCATGGCGGCAGCGGGGTGAGCTTTGGCCTGATCGAGCAGCTGCGGCGCCAGCGCCCGGAGGCGAAGTTCCTTGAACTGGTGCATCGCCTCGACCGGGAGACGTCGGGCCTGCTGATCGTCGCCAAGAAGCGCAGTGCCCTCACGGTGCTCCACGACATGATGCGCGACGGCAAGGTGCAGAAGCGTTATCTGACGCTGGTGTCGGGGCGCTGGCTGAACGCCCAGCAGCACATCAAGCAGCCGCTCCTCAAGTATCTACTGGAGAACGGCGAGCGGCGGGTGAGCGTGAATCGCGAAGGCAAGCCGGCCCACAGCATCGTGCGGCTGGTGCGGCGCTGGGTGGGCTACAGTTTGCTGGAAGTCGAGCTGAAGACCGGGCGCACCCACCAGATCCGGGTCCATCTCACCCACGCCGGCTTTCCCTTGTGCGGCGACGACAAGTACGGCGATTTCGCCCTCAACAAACAGCTCGAGAAGGAAGGGCTGGGGCGGATGTTCCTGCACGCGGCGAAGCTGGCTTTTCATCATCCGCTCACCGATCAGTTGATCGAACTTGCGGCGCCCTTGCCTGCCGAACTGGAGGGCTTTCTCGCCGTTGTCGAACAAACCCGGGAGCGAGAATATGGCTAGACCGCAACGCTACGAACTGATCGTCTTCGACTGGGACGGCACGCTGATGGATTCGGCCGCTGCCATCGTCCAGGCGATCCAGGCTGCCAGCGCCGATCTGGGCCTGCCGCCGCCTTCCGATGCCCGAGCGCGTCACGTGATCGGCCTTGGCCTGCAGGACGCGCTGCACCACGCGGTGCCGGAGCTGCCCGAATCCGACTACCCGAAGATGGTGGAGCGCTACCGCCATCACTATCTGTCCAGCGATCACGAGCTGACGCTGTTTGATGGCACCCAGGCGCTGATCGCCGATCTCCACGCCCGCGGTCATCTGCTGGCGGTGGCGACCGGCAAGAGCCGCAAGGGGCTCGACCGGGCGTTGGGTTTTACGGGTCTGGGCAAGTATTTCCACGCCACGCGCTGCGCCGACGAGTGCTTCTCGAAGCCCCATCCGGCGATGCTGTTCGAGCTGATGGACGAGCTGGGCGTGATGGCCGAAAGCTGCCTGATGATCGGCGACACGACCCACGACCTCCTGATGGCGAAGAACGCCGGTGTGGATGGGCTGGCGGTGAGCTTCGGCGCCCATCCGGTCGATCAGCTGGTGGCCGAGTCGCCGGTGGCGTGCATCGACACGCCGGCCGGGCTGCGGGCGTGGCTGGAGGCCAACGGGTGATCTGCGCGTCGGCCGATCTCGTCGATGGCGGCGACGGCGTGCGCTTCGTGGTGCAGCGGGGCGGCCAGGATGTGGCGGCCTTCGCGGTGCGCTATCGCGGCAAGGTCTACGCTTACATCAACCGCTGCGCCCACGTGGCGGTGGAGTTGGACTGGCAGCCCGGGAGATTTTTCGACAGCGATGGGCTGTATCTGATCTGCGCCACCCACGGCGCCCTGTACCGGCCCGAGAGCGGCGCGTGCGTCGAAGGCCCGTGCCGGGGTGGCCGGCTGGAGATGCTGCCGGTGGTGGAGCGGGATGGCGGGGTTTTTCTCGACGAGTCCGACTGAGCGCTGCGGCTAGCCGGCCAGTAGCAGGAACACTGTGGGGCGCTTGGCCAGATCCGGCGCGGGGGCTTTCTTCCAGTCGGCGATCCGTCGGGTGACGATCCATTCGTCTGCGGTGGTGAGATCCCGTGCGATGCACAGGCGGGTCTCGGGGCCGCAGGCCTGCTTGAGCGCCTCGAACATCCGGTCGTTGCGGTAGGGCGTCTCGATGAACAACTGGGTGCGCGAGAAGCGGGCAGATTCGGCTTCGAGCTCGCGCAGGCGGCGCTTGCGGGCTTCCTCGTCGATGGGCAGGTAGCCGTGGAAGGCGAAGCTCTGGCCGTTGAGGCCGGAGGCCATCAGGCTCAGCAGCAAGGATGACGGGCCGACCATCGGCACCACCTGGATGCCGGCCTCGTGGGCGCGGCGGACCAGTAGTGCGCCGGGATCAGCCACTGCGGGGCAGCCTGCTTCGGACATCAGCCCGCAGTCGAGCCCGTTCGTGATCGGCGCCAGCAGGCCGTCAAGATCGGCTGGGCCCGGGTTTTCGGGCAGTTCGCGGATGTCGAGGTCGCGTAGCGGCCTGGGGTGCTCGAAGCGTTTGAGGTCGGCGCGGGCGGTCTTGGCGTTCTCGACGACGAAGTAATCGAGGCTGCGGGCCCGCACGCCGACTTCGGCCGGCGTGGTGAGGGCGAGGGGCGCCTCGCCCAGGCTGACCGGAATCAGGTAGAGCTTGCCGGCGGCGGTCGTCACGGCAGGGCGACGCCTTCGTGGCGCAGCATCCGGGCCAGAGCGATCAGCGGCAGGCCGACGAGGGCGTTGGGGTCGTCGCCGGAGAGGGCGTCGAGAAGGGTGATGCCCAGGCCTTCCGACTTGGCGCTGCCGGCGCAGTCGAGGGGGCGCTCCTTTTCTACATAGCGCACGATCTCGTCGTCGCTGAGGGTGCGAAAGCGCACCTCGGTCGGCACGACGTCGATCTGCGCTTCGCCCGTTGTCGTGTTGAGGAGCGCCAGCGCGGTGTGGAAGATCACGGTCTGGCCGCTCATCTGCTTGAGCTGCGCCACGGCGCGCTCGACGGTGCCGGGCTTGCCGAAGCGGATGTCGCCCATCGCGGCCACCTGGTCGCTGCCGATGATCAGCGCGTCGGCAAAGTTGCCGGCCACGGCGCGGGCTTTCTCGATGGCGAGGCGCTCGGCGGTGCTGCGGGGGTGTTCGCCGGGCAGTGGGCTCTCGTCGATGTCGGGGCGGGCGACTTCGAAGGGCAGGTTGAAGCGCTGGAGGAGTTCGCGGCGATACGCCGACGTGGAAGCAAGGACGAGTTTCATCGATCGGGGTGCTGCGGCGTGAAAAGTGCCGTCGGCCGCTTTGCAGAGTTTTGACACAGGGAGCCGAAAATAATATCATGCCGCTCTTATGTCGCAAGAAAGCTTCGTGATCGACCTTCGGGCGTTGGCCAGAGATGGGCGCCGCCTTGAGGGCGAGGTGCCGGTATCCCGGCTCGGCCGTGTTGCCGAGTCTGTGCTGGAACCCGCCGGAACGGTGGCTTTCGGGTTTCAGGGTGAGCGTGACGACGAGGGCAAGCTCCACGTCGATCTGTGGATCCGGGGAAGTCTGGTTCTTCAGTGTCAGCGCTGTCTTGAGGCCCTGCAGTGGCCCTGTGAAGTGGAAAATCGTCTTCTGCTCCTCCGCCCCGGCGAAGCGCCGCCGGAAGATGAGCTCGAAAACGATGCGGAAGACGCCCTCGAGGTTGAACCGCTCACGGACCTCCTGGCGCTGGTTGAGGACGAGGTGTTGCTGGCCTTGCCCCTGGTGCCGCGTCACGATGATTGCGATCCGCCGGTCAAGGCCGGTGTTGATGAAGAGATTTCGCCCTTCGCCGTTCTGCGTCAGTTGCGCGGCAAGGTTTAAGTATTCCTCAAGGAGTTTTTCATGGCCGTTCAACAGAACAAGAAGTCCCCGTCCAAGCGCGGTATGCATCGTTCCCACGATTTCCTGGTTGCGCCCCCGCTGGCCGTCGAGCCGACCACCGGCGAAGTCCACCTGCGCCACCACGTTTCGCCGTCCGGCGTCTATCGTGGCAAGAAGGTTGCCAAGGCCAAGGGCGAGTAATTCTCCTGGTTGCCAGACGGCGCGACGCCTTCGGGCGGTCGCGCCGTTTTCACAACTTGTCCACCCATTTCTCTCCGTTTAGCGCCGAATGACTGTCACCCTGGCCATTGACTGCATGGGGGGCGATCACGGCCCTTCGGTAACGGTTCCGGCCGCGCTGCATTTTTTGCGCGCTGATCGCGATGCCCGAATTCTCCTGGTCGGTCGCCCGGAGGCCATTGAGCCTCATCTGGGCGGCGCGCTGCAGGAATTCGGTGAGCGCCTGCGCGTGCATCCGGCATCGGAAGTCGTCGGCATGGACGAGCCGCCGGCGCTCGCCATGCGCAACAAGAAGGATTCATCGATGCGCGTGTCGGTGGATCTGGTCAAGTCGGGCGATGCCCAGGCGGCCGTGTCCGCCGGCAATACCGGTGCGCTGATGGCGATCTCCCGGTTCGTCCTCAAGACCCTTCCCGGCATCGATCGCCCGGCGATCTGCAGCACGCTGCCGAGCATGCGCGGCCTCACTCACATGCTCGACCTGGGCGCCAACGTCGATTGCTCGGCCGAGCACCTGCTCCAGTTCGGCATCATGGGCGCGATGCTGGTGGCGGCGGTCGAGCACAACGAGCGGCCCAGCGTCGGCCTGCTCAACATCGGCGAAGAGGACATCAAGGGCAACGAGATCGTCAAACAGGCCGGTGAGCTCCTGCGCAACAGCGGGCTCAACTTCTACGGCAACGTCGAAGGCAACGACATCTACAAGGGTACGGTCGATGTGGTCGTCTGCGACGGCTTTGTCGGCAACGTGGCGCTCAAGACCTCCGAAGGCCTCGCCCACATGATGGCGACCTTCCTGCGCGAACAGTTCTCCCGCAACTGGATTACCAAGCTGGCGGCATTCTTTGCGATGTCGGCCCTCAAGGGGTTCAAGCACAAGGTGGATTCCCGCCGCTACAACGGCGCGGCCCTGCTGGGGCTGCGCGGTGTGGTGGTGAAGAGTCACGGCTCGGCCGATGCCTTCGCCTTTGAACAGGCGCTCTGGCGGGCGGCGGAAGCGGCGCGCAACAGGCTCATCGAGCGGATCAGCGAACGAATGGAACGTGAAAGGCCTGCGGCATGATTCATGCGCGAGTGATCGGAACCGGCAGCTTTCTGCCTGGTGCGCCCGTCAGCAATAACGATCTGGTGGCCCGGGGTATCGATACTTCGGACGAATGGATTGTCGAACGCACCGGCATCTGCCGGCGTCACCTGGCCGAGCCCGATGTCACGGCGAGCCAGCTGGCCTATGAGGCGAGCACCCGGGCGATTGCCGCCGCGGGCTGTCAGCCGGCCGACATCGACCTGATCATCGTCGCCACCTCCACGCCGGATTACATCTTCCCGAGCACCGCCGCGCTGCTGCAGTCAAGGCTCGGCATCGTCAATGGCGGCGCCGCTTTCGACCTGCAGGCGGTGTGCACCGGTTTCGCCTACGCCCTCTCGACCGCCGAGAAGTTCATCCGCTCGGGCAGCCACAAGCGTGCGCTGGTCGTGGGAGCCGAAGTCTTCTCGCGCATCCTCGACTGGAACGACCGTGGCACCTGCGTGCTGTTCGGTGACGGTGCCGGCGCCGTGGTGCTGGAGGCTTCCGACAAGCCCGGCATCCTCGCTACCGCGCTGCATGCCGATGGCAGCCACAACGGCATCCTGTGCGTGCCGGGGCAGGTCAATCGCGGCGGCATCACTGGCGATCCTTTCCTGCGCATGGATGGTCAGGCGGTGTTCAAGTTTGCCGTCAAGGTGCTGAGCGACGTGGCCCGAGAGGTGGTCGATCAAGCCGGTCTCACCATCGACGACGTGGACTGGCTGATCCCCCACCAGGCCAACATCCGCATCATGCAGGCCACGGCCAAGCGACTGGGTGTGCCGACCGAGAAGGTCATCGCCACGGTCAGCGAGCATGGCAACACCTCGGCGGCGTCGATTCCGCTGGCGCTCGACCTCGCCGTGCGCGACGGCCGTATCCAGCGCGGCCAGAAGATTCTCCTCGAAGGCGTGGGCGGTGGCTTTACCTGGGGCGCCGCGCTCCTCGAGTTCTAAGCAGCATAGTCATTCAAGGATGGGATGATGAATTTCGCTTTCGTTTTTCCGGGGCAGGGCTCCCAGTCGGTCGGCATGATGGCGGCTTACGGTGATTCTGCGGTGATCCGCGACACCTTCGCCGAAGCCTCCGCCGCCCTAGGCGAAGATCTGTGGCAGATGGTTGCCGATGGTCCCGCCGAGTTGCTGGCGCAGACCGTCAACACCCAGCCGCTGATGCTCACCGCCGGCGTCGCCGTGTATCGCGAGTGGATCGCCCGTGGCGGCGCCGCGCCGAGCCTTGTCGCCGGTCACAGCTTGGGTGAATACTCTGCGCTGGTTGCCGCCGGTGCGCTGGATTTCCAGGAAGCCGTCAAGCTTGTGCGCCTGCGCGCCCAGGCCATGCAGGAAGCCGTCCCGGCCGGTGAGGGCGCGATGGCTGCGCTGCTCGGCCTCGACGAACCCGCCGCCGCCGAGGCCTGTGCCGAAGCTGCCCAGGGCGAGGTTGTCTCCGCCGCCAACCTCAACTCCCCCGGTCAGATCGTCATCGCTGGCGCCCGCGCTGCCGTCGAGCGCGCCATGGCTGTCGCCAAGACCAAGGGTGCCAAGCGTGCCGTGCTGCTGCCGGTGAGTGCGCCTTTCCACTGTGCGCTGATGAAGCCGGCTGCCGAGCGTCTGGCGCAGCGCCTGGCCGAGATCGAGATCAAGGTGCCGGCCATTGCCGTGCTCAACAACGTGGATGTGGCCGTCGAGACCGACCCGGCCCGCATCAAGGATGCGCTGGTGCGTCAGGCCTATTCGCCGGTGCGCTGGATCGAGACTGTGCAGGACATCGCCCGCCGTGGCGCGACCCACGTTTTCGAGTGTGGCCCGGGCAAGGTCCTGGCCGGCATGACCAAGCGTATCGAAGGCGGCCTGCAGGGCGGCGCGATTGCCGATGCGGCCAGCCTCGCAGACATTCTCCAGACGACGGAGGCAGCATGAGTCAGGTTCTGCAAGGGCAGGTAGCGCTGGTCACCGGCGCTTCCCGCGGTATTGGCCGGGCCATCGCCCTCGAACTGGGCCGCCTTGGCGCGACGGTGGTCGGTACGGCCACGTCCGAGGCCGGCGCTGCCGACATCCAGGCCGGGCTCGAAGCTGCTGGCGTCGCGGGTCGTGGCATGGCGCTCGACGTGACTGACGCCGCAGCCTGCGAGGCGGCCATCTCCGAGATCGAGAAGAGCCTCGGCCCGGTGCTGGTGCTGGTCAACAACGCCGGAATCACCCGTGACAACCTGGCGATGCGCATGAAGGACGCCGAATGGGATGCGGTGCTCGACACCAATCTCAAGTCGGTCTTCCGCATGTCGCGGCTTGTGATGCGCGGCATGATGAAGGCCCGTAACGGCCGCATCATCAACATCACCTCGGTGGTGGGCAGCTCCGGCAACCCCGGTCAGGCCAACTATGCCGCCGCCAAGGCCGGTGTGGCCGGCATGAGCCGTGCGCTGGCCCAGGAGCTCGGCAGTCGCAACATCACCGTCAATTGCGTCGCGCCGGGGTTCATCGACACCGACATGACCAAGGAATTGCCAGACGCCCAGCGCGAGGCCCTGCAGGGCAAGATTGCCCTCGGTCGTCTCGGCAAGCCGGAAGAGATCGCTTCGGTTGTCGGCTTCCTGGCGTCGCCCGCCGCATCGTACGTGACGGGAGCCACCCTGCACGTGAATGGTGGCATGTACATGGCGTAATCCTCGCCGGACTGGCGAGGGTGCGCGTTTTTGGTAGAATGCGGGGGTTTTGAATTCACCCCGCTCAATCAGCGAAGGAGTTGCTACATGGAAAATATCGAAGCTCGTGTCAAGAAGATCGTCGCCGAACAACTCGGTGTCAACGAAGCCGAAATCAAGAACGAATCGTCCTTCGTTGACGATCTGGGCGCCGACTCCCTCGACACCGTCGAGCTGGTGATGGCCCTCGAAGAAGAATTCGAGTGTGAAATTCCCGACGAAGAAGCCGAGAAGATCACCAGCGTTCAGCAGGCGATCGACTACGTTTCCGCCCACCTGAAGAAGTAAGATTCGCAGGAGCCTGCCTTGACCCGACGCAGAGTTGTCGTCACCGGCCTTGGCGCCATCACGCCGGTCGGTAATACCGTACCTGAAACCTGGGACGCCATTGTCAATGGCCGTTCCGGCATCGCTCAGATTACCCGTTTCGACACCTCTGCCTTTTCGGCGAAGATTGCCGGCGAGGTCAAGGGATTCGATGTCAGCGCCTATCTTTCTCCGAAGGAAGCGCGCCGTATGGATATTTTCATCCATTACGGTCTTGCGGCGGGCATTCAGGCCATCCGCGATTCGGGCATCGAGGTAACCGACGCCAATGCTCACCGCATTGGTGTCAATATCGGTTCCGGCATCGGCGGCTTGCCGATGATCGAGGACACCCACGACGATTTCCTCGGCGGTGGTCCTCGCAAAATTTCTCCGTTCTTCATTCCCGGCACCATCATCAACATGATCTCCGGCAACCTGTCGATCATGTTCGGGATGAAGGGCCCCAATCTTGCTGTCGTCACGGCCTGTACCACCGGTCTGCACGCGATCGGCATGAGCGCGCGCATGATCGAGTACGGTGATGCGGACGTGATGGTCTGCGGTGGCGCCGAATCGACGGTGACCCCGCTGGCCGTCGGTGGCTTTGCGTCGGCGAAGGCGCTGTCCACCCGCAATGACGATCCCGCGACGGCAAGCCGTCCGTGGGACAAGGATCGGGATGGCTTCGTCCTCGGTGAAGGCGCAGGCGTGCTGGTGCTTGAGGAATACGAGCATGCCGTCAAGCGCGGCGCCCGCATCTACGCCGAGATTGCCGGTTTCGGCATGAGCGGCGATGCCTATCACATGACCGCACCGGATACTGATGGTCCGCGCCGCAGCATGGTGAATGCGCTGCAAAACGCCGGCATCAACGTCGACGAAGTGCAGTATCTCAACGCCCACGGCACCTCGACGCCCCTCGGCGACAAGAACGAAACGGAGGCGATCAAGCTCGCCTTCGGTGCGGATGTTGCCAAGAAGCTGGTGGTTAATTCCACCAAGTCGATGACTGGTCACCTCCTGGGTGGCGCTGGTGGTCTCGAATCGGTGATCACCACGCTGGCGGTCTACAACCAAGTCTCGCCGCCGACGATCAACATCTTCGAGCAGGATCCGGAGTGTGATCTCGACTACTGTGCCAACGTGGCGCGCGACATGAAGATCGACATTGCCGTGAAGAACAACTTCGGCTTTGGCGGCACCAACGGCACGCTGGTGTTCCGCAAGGTCTGAGTTGGCGGCACGGATTCCCGTGCATCGTGACAGTCATTGAAATCAAGCCGTCCCGGCTGCTCCTCGTTCTTGTGACGGGGATGCATGTCGTGGCGGCTTTTTCATTGGGGTTCAGCGTCGAGCCGATTGTGTGGTTGGGCGGGCTGGCCCTCGTTGCCGGCTCGTGTGTCCGGTTCTGGACGCAGTGGCGGAAGGCGGGGACGCGCCTGGGGCTGGCATCGGAAGGTGATCTGCTGATCGACCCTGATGGTGCTGCCGAGCGCCGTCTGAGGCTGGGGTCTGAAACAACGGTGACGCCTTTCGCGGTCTGGCTGGTCTGGCCAAGGCAGGGTGTTGGCCGTGGCGGTATGCTGCTCGTGATGCGCGACCAGGCCACGCCCGAGGCGTGGCGACGGCTGCAGATATGGGCCCGGCTGAGAGCCGGGCCAGTTGCAGGGCGTGGCGTGGAGAACGCCTAGCTGGTCTTGCTGCGGCTGGGGCGGATGATGGTGTCGCGGGCCGCGGGCAGGGTGGTGGGGTAGTCGCGGCTGCAGTGCAGGCCACGGCTTTCCTTGCGCTTGAGGGCGCTGCGGACGATGAGATCGGCCGTGACCACCAGGTTGCGCAACTCGATGAGATCGTTGCTGACCCGGAAGTTGCTGTAGAACTCGTCGATCTCCCGTGCGAGCAAGCGAATGCGGTGCTGGGCCCGCTGGAGCCGCTTGTTGGTGCGGACGATGCCCACGTAGTCCCACATGAAACGCCGCAGCTCCTCCCAGTTGTGGGAGATCACGATGGATTCGTCGGCGTCGGTCACGCGGCTTTCGTCCCACTGGGGCAGTTCGGCAGCGTGCGGGCGCGGGTTGGCGAGGATGTCGCTGGCGGCGGCCTCGCCGTACACGAGGCATTCGAGCAGCGAGTTGCTGGCCAGCCGGTTGGCGCCGTGCAGGCCGGTGCAGGCCGTTTCGCCGACCGCGTAGAGGCCGGGCACGTCGGTGCGGGCGCGCAGGTCGGTGACGATGCCGCCACATGAGTAGTGCGCGGCCGGCACGACCGGGATCGGCTGCTGGGTGATGTCGATGCCAAGTTCGGCGCAGCGGGCCAGGATGTTGGGGAAGTGTTCCCGCAGGAAGTCGGCCGGCTTGTGGCTGATGTCCAGGAAGACGCAGTCGAGGCCGTGCTTCTTCATCTCGAAATCGATGGCGCGGGCCACGATGTCGCGGGGGGCCAGTTCTTCCCGGCTGTCGTGCTCGGGCATGAAGCGGCTGCCGTCGGGGCGGCGCAGCAGGCCGCCTTCGCCGCGGACGGCTTCGGAGATCAGGAAGGACTTGGCTTGCGGGTGGTACAGGCAGGTGGGGTGGAACTGGATGAACTCCATGTTCGACACCCGGCAGCCGGCCCGCCAGGCCATGGCAACCCCGTCGCCGGTGGCGGTGTCGGGGTTGGTGGTGTAGAGGTAGACCTTGCCCGCGCCGCCGGTGGCGAGCACCGTGTGACGTGCCGCAAATGTGCGCACTTCGTCGTTGGCGATGTCAAGGACGTAGGCGCCAAGGCAGCCGGCCTCGGGACGGCCGATCTTGTGGCCGATGATGAGGTCGACGGCGATGTGCTGCTCGAAGATCTGGATGTTCGGATGGGCGCGGACCTGTTCGGTCAGCGTGGCCTGCACTGCGGCGCCGGTGGCGTCGGCCACGTGGATGACGCGGCGGTGGCCGTGTCCGCCTTCGCGGGTGAGGTGATAGCCGATCGGCGAGCTGGAATCGGAAGTGAAGGGTACGCCGTGGTCGATCAGCCATTGAATGGCGCGGGGGCCGTTCTCGACGACGAAGCGGGTGGCCTTCTTGGAACACAGCCCCGCCCCGGCCGTGTGGGTGTCGGCGATGTGGGCTTCCGTGCTGTCGGTGGGGTCGAGCACCGCGGCGATGCCGCCTTGCGCCCAGGCGCTGGCGCTGTCTTCGAGCGTGCGTTTGGTGACGAGGGCGACCTTCAGGGTGTCTGCGAGACGAAGGGCGAGTGATTGGCCGGCGAGGCCGCTGCCCAGAATGAGCACGTCAAAAGCGGTCACTTCGGAATTCCGCGGGGGGCGATAGTTCGGATGGCCGACTATAGCACGTGCAATCTGCCCTGCAGACGCCAACAAAACCCTTTGGGCGACTGAACTATGCGCCAGACGATGCGGTCAACCTCAGTACTTTGGCGGGGAAGCAGGACGCACAAGGTATACTGCGGGGCTGTGACCGACCGGGTCACGCCTTACGAGGTAGCCCTTTCCCGACCATGAGTGATCGCGAAGTTGACCAACTGCTGGTCGAGCGCGTCCAACGCGGTGACAAACAGGCTTTCGGCCTGCTGGTCACCAAGTATCAGCGCAAGCTCGCCCGGCTGTTGTCGAGATTGATCCGAGATCCCGCCGAAGTGGAGGATGTCGCCCAGGAAACGTTCATCAAGGCGTATCGCGCCTTGCCGTCCTTCCGGGGAGACAGCGCTTTTTATACCTGGCTGTATCGTATCGGGATCAACACCGCCAAGAACTTCCTCGTTTCGCAAGGCCGCCGCGCTCCAACCTCAACCGATTTCGATTCCGACGAAGCTGAAACCTTCGAGGATGGGGATCAGTTGCGCGATATCAACACGCCGGAGCGGCTGCTGATGACCAAGCAGATCGGGGATACCGTCAATGTGGCGATGGAGGCCTTGCCTGAGGAATTGAGAACGGCGATCGTTTTACGGGAGATCGAAGGTTTGAGTTACGAAGAGATCGCCTCGATCATGGAATGCCCAATCGGCACCGTCCGGTCGCGGATCTTCCGCGCCCGGGAAGCAATTTCAGAAAAGCTCAGGCCGTTGCTCGACACGGCTCCGAACAAGAGGTGGTAAGACGATGAAAGAAAAGGTTTCTGCCCTGCTGGATGGCGCCCTCGACGATGAGGCTTCATCCCGAATGTTCGAATCGCTCAAGCGGGATGGGGCGCTTCGACGGGAATGGGAAAACTTCTGCCTGATCGGGGACGTGCTGCGGGATGAGCGTGGACTCTCGCCGGATTTCGCGCGAAACGTGATGCGCTGCATCGAGGATGAGCCGGCCATCGTTGCGCCTCATCGACGCGAGGTCGGCAGTGGGCTGGTCAGGCATCTGATGCCCATCGCTGCGTCGGTCATGGGCGTGGCGGCCGTTGGCTGGGTGGCAATCACCCTCAACAGCGACGGCCCGGCGGCGGAGCGTATCGCTGCTGCCAAGGTGCAGCAGCCGGTGGCGCTGGTGAGCGCACCGGCCGACACCGCAGCCCGCGCCACGGGCGCGACGGCCGAGTCGTCCGAGCGCGAATACCTGTTCGCCCATCAGGCGATGGCGCCCTCGGCGGCCATGCCGGGCGTGGCGCTTTACGTGCGGACCGTTTCCGACAGCCGCGCGGCAGGGCAGCGATGAAGCGATTCGTCGTACTTCTGGCAGCGTGTCTGACGGCGGGTGTGGCAGCCGGCGCGGATGCGTCGACCGATCCCCTCAGTTGGCTTGGCCGGATTTCCAGCGCTGCGCACAAGCTCAATTACACGGGCACCTTCAGCTATCAGAGCGGCAAGAACGTCGAGACCTCGCGGATCGCCCATCTGGTGGATGGCGGCGCCGAGTTTGAAAAGCTCGAGGCGCTGGACGGCAGCCCGCGGGAGGTTGTGCGCAACAACGAAGAGGTGCAGTGCTTTCTGCCCGACCAGAAGCTGGTGATCGTCGATCAGTCGGCGGCCCGGCGCGGGTTTCCGGCGCGGCTGCCGTCGTCGCCGAGCGCCCTGGCCGAGAACTACCGGATCCGGAAGGGCGAGGTCGTGCGGATTGCCGGGCTCGAAAGCCAGCAGATCATCCTCGAACCCAAGGACGACATGCGCTTCGGGCACCAGTTCTGGGCTGATGTGAACTCCGGCCTGCTGCTCCGCGCCCGCCTGATCGGCGAGAAGGGCGAGAGCATCGAACAGTTCGCCTTCAACGAGGTTCAGATCGGTGTGCCCTTCGACAAAGAGAAGGTCAAGCCTCGTTTCGTGCGGGGGCCGGACTGGAAGGTGGCGCAGGCCCGCGGCAACGACGTGAAGGTCGAGGATACCGGCTGGATCTTCCGCAACTCGATTCCGGGTTTCAGGCAGGTCGTGTCGGTCACGCGGCCGGCGCGCAAGGATCGGGCCGAGGCTTATCACGTGGTGTTTTCCGACGGGCTGGCGGCGATCTCGGTGTTCATCGAGCCGCTGCCCTCCAAACCTGGGCACCAGAGTGGCATGAGCGCCAACGGCGCGGTCAATATATTCCGGCGCACGGTAGCCGATCACCAGATCACCGCACTGGGCGAGGTGCCCCAGGCTGCGCTGGTGCGAATCGCAGATGGCGTGGAGGTTCGTAAGCGGTAATGCGGGTCAAGGGGGTGGTGTCGCGGGTCGAATCCGGTTACGCGTGGGTGGATGTGAGCGTGGCCCAAGGCTGCGGTCGTTGCAATGAGCCCGGCGGCTGCGGTGGCGTCAATATCGCCAGGCCGCTGGCGTCGACCAGTCAGGCTGTGCGGGTGCCCAACGGCATCGACGCGCGCCCGGGTGACGAGGTTGGCGTGGTTGTCGAGGAAGGGGTTCCCCTGCGTGCGGCCCTGCTGGCCTATGCCTTGCCGGTGGTTGGCGTGCTGATCGGTGCAGCTGCCGGCACTGCGGTGGCGCCGGTCGGCGGCAGTGTGGATCTGTCGGCCGGCATCGGTGCGGTGGCGGGGGGCGTGATGGCGTTTCTGCTGGCCCGAGGCCGGTCTGCCTGGACACGGGGAGCGGCCCCGCTGCGGCTTGAGCGTGGCGGCTCGTCGTCGGAGGTGTGCGGACGATGAGCGTCAGTCTGTCTTTCCATCGGGTGTTTGTCTGGCTGGTGGTGGCTGCCATGCTGCTCTCCGGCCGTATTGCGCTGGCCAAGGAGCTGCCCGATTTTGCCGATCTGGCCGAGCGCCAGGGGGCGGCGGTGGTGAACATCAGCACCACCCAGGCGCTGCGCCAGGCGCGCCCGGGTGTGCCTAGCCTGGACGAGGACGATCCGATGTTCGATCTCTTCCGGCGTTTCATTCCGCGCGGGCCGTCGGCGCCGCGGATGGACCCGGACAATCGATCCCTCGGGTCCGGCTTCATCGTCTCGCCCGATGGTTACGTGCTCACCAACGCCCATGTGGTCGATGGCGCCGACGAGATCGTCGTCAAGCTCACCGACAAGCGTGAGTTCCGCGCCCGCCTGATCGGCACCGACCCGCGCACCGATGTGGCGCTGCTCAAGATTGACGCCACGGGCCTGCCCAAGGTCAGCTTCGGCGATCCGGGCAAGCTGCGGGTGGGCGACTGGGTGGTGGCGATCGGCGCGCCGTTCGGCTTCGAGAATTCGGTGACGGCAGGGATCGTCAGCGCCAAGGGCCGCTCGCTGCCGCAAGAGAATTTCGTGCCTTTCATCCAGACCGATGTGGCCATCAATCCGGGCAACTCCGGTGGGCCGCTGTTCAACATGAAGGGCGAGGTGGTCGGCATCAACTCGCAGATTTATAGCCGCACAGGTGGGTTCATGGGCCTGTCGTTCGCGATCCCGATCGATGTGGCAATGGATGTTCAGTCCCAGCTGCGCGCCAGTGGCCGGGTGCAGCGTGGGCGCATCGGCGTGGTGATCCAGGAGGTCTCTCGCGAACTCGCCGACAGCTTCAATCTCGGCAAGCCGGTGGGCGCGCTGGTGAGTTCGGTGGAGAAGGGCAGTCCGGCCGATAAAGCCGGCATCGAGCAGGGCGACATCGTCCTGCGCTTTGACAACCGGACGGTGGGCGTGTCGGGTGATCTGCCGCGCCTCGTGGGCAGCACGCGGCCGGGCAGCAAGGCGCCGGTGCAGGTGTGGCGCAAGGGCACGGTGCGGGATCTGGTGGTGATGGTGGCGGAGCTGCCGGAGGACAAAGCCCGCAAGGTTGCGCTCAAGGCGCCGCGGCAGGACGTGGCGCCGAACCGGCTCGGCATCGTTGTCGTCGAGCCCACCGCCGAACAGCGTCGCGACGGGCGTTTCCCCGCTGGCGGCGTGGTGGTGGATGCGCTGCGCAGTGCGTCGGCACGGGCTTCCGAGATCCAGGCCGGCGACGGCATCCTGGCGCTGGTGAGCAAGGGCGTTCGCACCGACATCCGCTCGGTTGAGCAGTTCAACCGGGTGGTGGGTGCCCTCGACCTCGGCCAAACCGTGACGCTGCTGGTGCTGCGTGGCGAAACCCAGACCTTTGTTCCGCTGCGAACCCTTGAGCGCTGATCGCCAACTCATCGTGCTGAGCCGGATGTGGTGCCATCTGTGCCATGATCTGCTCGCCGCGCTCGCCCCGCTCCAGGATGAGCTGGGGTTTTCGGTCCGGGTCGTGGACCTCGACACGGACGCCCCCGAGCTTGAGGAAGTCTGGGGTGAGAAAGTGCCGGTGCTGCTCGACGGGGATGTGGAACTATGTCACTACTTTCTTGACGAAACCGCAGTCCGTGCTCATTTCCGGCGTATCGGTTAAAATCCAACCCTTTGTCAGGCAAACAATTTTTTCAAGGGTGCCCAACGGCACCCTTTTTCGTGGCCCATGCAACACATCAGAAACTTTTCGATCATCGCCCATATCGACCACGGCAAGTCCACCCTGGCCGACCGGATCATCCATCTTTGCGGCGGCCTGTCCGACCGGGAGATGGAAGCCCAGGTGCTGGACTCGATGGATATCGAACGTGAGCGGGGCATCACGATCAAGGCCCAGACCGCGGCGCTGAGCTACCGCGCCCGCGACGGCCAGATTTACAACCTCAACCTCATCGACACCCCGGGGCACGTGGACTTCTCCTACGAAGTCTCCCGCTCGCTGGCGGCCTGCGAAGGCGGCCTGCTGGTGGTGGATGCCTCCCAGGGCGTCGAGGCCCAGACCGTGGCCAACTGCTACACCGCGCTGGAGCAGGGCGTCGAGGTGGTGCCGGTGCTCAACAAGATGGATCTGCCCCAGGCCAACCCGGATGGCGCCAAGCAGGAAATCGAAGACGTGATCGGCATCGATGCCAGCGACGCGATCCCCTGTTCGGCCAAGACCGGCATGGGCGTCCAGGACATCCTTGAGGCCGTCATTGCCCGCATCCCGCCGCCCAAGGGCGATCCGGATGCTCCGCTGAAGGCGCTGATCATCGACTCTTGGTTCGACAACTACGTGGGCGTGGTGATGCTGGTGCGCGTGGTCGATGGCAGCCTCAAGCCCAAGGACAAGATCCTGTTCATGTCCAACGGTAACCAGCACCTGTGCGAACAGGTCGGCGTGTTCACCCCCAAGTCCCAGCCGCGGGAAACCCTTTCGGCCGGCCAGGTGGGTTTCATCATCGCCGGCATCAAGGAACTGAAATCCGCCAAGGTGGGTGACACCATCACCCTCGTCGGCAAGCCGGCGGCCGAGCCGCTGGCCGGTTTCAAGGAGATCAAGCCGCAGGTGTTCGCCGGTCTGTATCCGGTCGAATCCAACGAATATGACCAGCTGCGCGAGTCCCTCGAAAAGCTGCGCCTCAACGACGCCTCGCTGCAGTTCGAGCCGGAAGTCTCCCAGGCGCTGGGCTTCGGCTTCCGCTGCGGCTTCCTCGGCCTGCTGCACATGGAGATCGTGCAGGAGCGCCTGGAGCGCGAGTTCGACATGAACCTCATCACCACGGCGCCGACCGTGGTGTATGAAGTGCTGATGAAGGACGGCACCGTCGAACAGGTGTCCAACCCGTCCAAGCTGCCGGATCTGTCCAAGGTCGAAGAGGTGCGCGAGCCGATCATCAAGGCGGTGATCTTCCTGCCCCAGGAATACGTCGGCCCGGTCATCACCCTGTGCAACCAGAAGCGCGGCGCCCAGGTGGACATGCTTTACCACGGCCGTCAGGTGCAGCTGATCTACGACATGCCGATGAACGAAGTGGTCATGGACTTCTTCGACAAGCTGAAGTCGGTGTCCCGTGGCTACGCCTCCCTCGACTACGAGTTCAAGGAATACCGCGCCGCCGATCTGGTCAAGCTCGACGTGCTGGTGTCCTCCGAGAAGGTGGATGCCCTGTCGATCATCGTGCACCGCGCCAACTCCCAGTACCGTGGCCGCGAGCTGGTGGCCAAGCTGCGTGAGCTGATCCCGCGCCAGATGTTCGACGTGGCCATCCAGGCCGCGATCGGCTCCAACATCGTCGCCCGTGAGACCATCAAGGCCCTGCGCAAGAACGTGCTGGCCAAGTGCTACGGCGGTGACATCACCCGTAAGAAGAAGCTCCTCGAGAAGCAGAAAGAGGGCAAGAAGCGCATGAAGCAGGTGGGCAATGTGGAGATTCCGCAGGAAGCCTTCCTGGCCGTGCTGCGGGTGGATGAAGGTAAATGAGCCTGCTGACTGGAGCTGATACGTGAATTTCGCCCTGATTCTTTTCCTGCTGTTGCTGGTGAGCGGCGTGCTGTGGGCGCTGGACCGTTTCGTCGCCAGCAAGCGGCGCAGCGTGGGCGCCAAGACGCCGTGGTGGGTCGAGTACGGCGCGAGCTTCTTCCCGGTGATCCTGGTGGTATTCTGCCTGCGGTCGTTCGTCGTCGAACCTTTCCGGATCCCGTCCGGCTCGATGATCCCGACCTTGCTGGTGGGCGATTTCATCCTCGTGAACAAATGGACCTACGGCATCCGCCTGCCGGTGATCAACAAGAAGATCATCGATGTGAACGAGCCGCAGCGGGGCGATGTGATGGTGTTCCGCTTCCCGGGCGATCCGTCCCTCGACTACATCAAGCGCGTGGTCGGCCTGCCCGGCGACAAGGTCGAGTATCTAGACAAGAAGCTCACGATCAACGGCCAGCCGGTGCCGCAAAACGCCGCCGGCGACTACCTGCACACCGATAGGCTCTACTATTCGCCGAGCTTCGTCGAGAAGCTGGGCAACGTCGAGCACCGGATCATCGTGGAAAATGCCGCGCCGGCATACGTTTCCCAGGTCACCAAGTATCCGTTCCAGGAAAACTGCACCTATACTAACCGCGGCCTTTCCTGCACCGTTCCCGCGGGCCACTACTTCATGATGGGTGATAACCGCGACGGCAGTTTCGACAGCCGCGGTTGGGGTTTCGTCCCGGAAAAGAACATTGTTGGCAAGGCTTTCTACATCTGGTTCAATTCCAGCGACCTGAAACGGATAGGCAGCTTCCAGTGATCATGACGCGAAAAAGTCAATCGGGCCTGAGTCTTGTCAGCGTGCTGCTGGTCGGCGGCACGATGGCTGCACTCGTGGTGTTGGGCCTCAAGCTCATCCCGGTGGTCAATGAGTACTTCGGGATCAAGCGTGCGCTGGCCGCGGTGGTAAGCGCCTCCAACCCCCAGAGCGCGACAGTTTCCGAGCTGCGCAACGCCTTCTCGAAGCGCGTCACCGTGGATGACATCACCAGCGTCACCCCGGCCGATATCGACATCACCAAGGAAAACGGCCGCATCGTCATGTCGGTCGACTACGCCCGCAAGGTGCCGCTCTATGGCAAGGTGAGCCTGCTGATCGAATTCTCCGCGTCGTCCGACGCAAACTGAGCCTCACCCCATGAAGTTGGACGCCCTGCAGCAGGCCATCGGCCATCGTTTTTCCCGGCCGGCGCTCCTGGAGCAGGCGGTCACCCATCGCAGCTTCGGATCGCCCAACAACGAGCGGCTCGAGTTTCTCGGCGACAGCGTGCTCAACTGCGTGACCGCCGTCGCCCTTTTCGGGCGCTTCGACAACCTGCGCGAAGGCGACATGTCGCGCCTGCGGGCCAACCTGGTGCGCCAGGAAGCCCTGCACAAGCTGGCCGACGGGCTCAGGCTCGGCGAATACCTGCGCCTGGGCGAGGGCGAACTGAAGAGCGGCGGTCATCGCCGCCCGTCGATCCTCGCCGACGCCCTCGAAGCCATCATCGCGGCGGTGTTTCTGGATGCCGGCTTCGAGGCAGCCAAAGGGGTGGTCGATCGCCTCTACGAAAAATCCCTGGCTGCGCTCGACCCGGCCCGCGCCCTGAAAGATCCCAAGACGGCGCTGCAGGAATGGCTGCAGGGCCGGCGGATGCCGCTGCCCAAATACTCGCTCGCCGATACCCGCGGCGAAGCCCACCAGCAGGAATTCGAGGTCGAGTGCGAGATCGCCGGCCTTGGCCTCAAGACCCGCGGCATCGGCGTGAGTCGCCGCGCTGCCGAACAGCAGTCCGCCCAGCGGGCGCTGGAACTCCTACCCCAGAAATGACCGAATCCAACACCACCGCCGCGGGCGGGCAGCCGATGCGTACCGGCTTCGTCGCCATCGTCGGCCGCCCCAACGTGGGCAAGTCGACGCTGCTCAACCGGCTCATCGGCCAGAAGATCAGCATCGTCTCCCGCAAGGCCCAGACCACCCGTCACCGGGTCACCGGCGTGCTGACCGAAGGCCAGGCCCAGTACATCTTTGTTGATACCCCGGGCTTCCAGACCCGCCACAAGAATGCCCTCAACCGGGCGATGAACCGCACCGTCACCCAGGTGCTGGCGGATGTGGATCTGGTGCTCTTCGTGATCGAGAGCGGCCGTTTCGGCCCCGCCGACGAGCAGGTGGTCAAGCTGCTGCCCGAGGGCGCCAAGGTGATCCTGGTGGTCAACAAGATGGACATGCTCGAGGACAAGTCCAGGGTGCTGCCCTTCCTCCAGAAGATGAGCGCGGTCTATCCCTTCGCCGAGATCGTGCCGGTGTCTGCCGAGAAGGGCCACAACACCGCCCAGCTCCTGAAGGCTGCCGAACCCTATCTGCCCGAAGGCGAGTGGATCTTCGGCGAGGATGACATCACCGACCGCAGCGAGCGCTTCCTGGCGGCCGAGTTCCTCCGCGAGAAGCTGTTCCGCCAACTCGGCGAGGAGCTCCCCTACGGCATGACCGTCGAGATCGAAAAATTCGAGGCCGAAGCCGGCATGCGCCGCATCAACGCCGCCATCATCGTCGACCGCGACGCCCACAAGGCGATGGTGATCGGCAAGGGCGGCGAACGCCTCAAGCGCATTGCGTCCGAAGCCCGCGTCGAGCTCGAGAAGCTCTTCGAATCCAAGGTCTTCCTGGAGGTGTGGGTGAAGGTCAAGAGCGGCTGGGCCGACGACGAGCGCGCGCTCAAGAGCCTCGGCTACGAATAAGCCGGCCCGGGGCAGCCTGCCGTGAGCGCCAAGCAGCGCGTCGACCAGCAGCCGGGCTTCGTGCTGCACAGCTACCCGTATCGCGAGACCAGCCTCATCGTCGAGGTGTTCAGCCGCGATTACGGCCGCGTCGGCCTGGTGGCCAAGGGCGCGCGGCGCCCGGCCTCGCAGCTGCGTGGTGTGCTGATGGCCTTCCAGCCGCTGTTCATCGACTGGAGCGGCGGCGGCGAGATGAAGACCCTGATACGCGCCGAATGGCAGGGCGGCCAGCCGCTGCTTGGTGGTCAGGCGCTGCTCTGCGCGTATTACGCCAACGAACTCCTGATGCGCCTCATGCCCCGCGAAGACGCCCATCCCCGGCTGTACGCCGCCTACGGCGAAGCCCTGCGGGCGCTGGCGGCGGGGGATTCCCAGGAAGTCGTCCTGCGCCGCTTCGAGCTCGCCCTGCTGCAGGAACTCGGCTACGGCCTGCTCCTCGAAACCGATGCGGACGACGCGCCGGTCCGGGGCGATACCCGCTACGCCTATATAATCGAGCGCGGTCCGATCTCGCTGGAGGGCTTCGATGCGGCCGGCGACGAGCTCGCCACCGTCACCGGCAAGACCCTGCTCGACATGGCCGCCGGCGATTTCCGCGATCCGGAAACCCTGGCCCAGAGCAAGGCCCTGATGCGCCGGCTCATCCAGCATTACCTCGGCGGGCAGCAGCTCCAGTCCCGCCGCGTATTCACCGAACTCTTTGCCTTTCCCGGAGACCTCTCTTGATCGAACTCGGCGTCAACATCGACCACGTGGCCACCCTCCGCCAGGCTCGCCGCACCTGGGAACCCGACCCCGTGTGGGCGGCCGTCGAAGCCCACCTGGGCGGTGCCGACGGCATCACCGTGCACCTGCGTGAAGACCGCCGCCACATCCAGGACGAGGACGTGCGCCGCCTGCGCGACCTTACCCAGATCAAGCTCAACCTCGAGATGGCCGCCACCGACGAGATGGTCGGCATCGCTTGCGGCATCAAGCCCGAGATGGCGATGTTCGTGCCCGAAGGCCGCCACGAGGTGACCACCGAAGGCGGCCTCGACATCGTGTCCCAGGAAGCCCGGCTCAAGGGCGCGGTGTCGCGCCTGGCCGACGCCGGCATCATCGTCAGCGTCTTCATCGACGCCGAGCCGGCCCAGGTCGAAGCCGCCGCGCGCATCGGCGCGAAGGTCTGCGAGATCCACACCGGCCCCTACGCGCACGCCTTCCACGCCGCTGGGCGCGACGCCGAAAGCCCCGCCGTGCTGGCCGAGATCGACAAGATCGCCCGCGCCGGCGAGGCGATCCGCGGCCTTGGCCTGCGCTTCAACGCCGGCCACGCGCTCAACTACTACAACGTCCAGCCGATCGCGCGCCTGCCGGGCATCCGCGAGCTGCACATCGGTCACTCCATCGTCAGCCGCTCGGTGTTCTCGGGCATGCGCGAAGCGGTGCGCGAGATGAAGCGCCTGATGCGCGAAGGCGCCGCCCTCGGCCGTCAAGCGTGATCCACGGCATCGGCACCGACATCGTCCGGGTCGCGCGCATCGCCGAGGCCCTGACGCGCCACGGCGCGCGCTTTGCGGCGCGCGTGCTGGATGCCACCGAGATGCCGGCGTTCGAGGCCGCCGCTCACCCCGAGCGCCTCCTTGCCAAGCGCTTCGCCGCCAAGGAAGCCTTCGGCAAGGCGCTCGGCACCGGGGTCGCCGTGCCGGCCACGCTCCACGCGGTGCGGGTTGGGCACGATGCTCTGGGCAAGCCCCTGTTCGAGTATTCCCCTGCGCTTGCAGACCACATGCGCGAGCGGGGCCTCACGGCCCACCTGAGCCTTTCCGACGAAGCCGAATACGTCGTCGCCTTTGCCGTCATCGAAAAACCATGAAGCCTTCCCACGCCCAGCCCGGCCCGATCATGCTCGACGTGGCCGCCCACGAAGTCACCGCCGAAGAACGCGAGATCCTGCAGCACCCGCTGGTGGGCGGGGTGATCCTGTTCGCCCGCAACTACGCCGAGCCCGACCAGCTGCGTGCGCTCACCGCCGCGATCCGCGCGGTGCGGCCCGAGCTGGTGATCTCCGTCGACCACGAAGGCGGCCGCGTCCAGCGCTTCCGCGACGGTTTCACCCGTCTGCCAGCGATGCGTCGATTCGGCGCCGTGTGGAATGACGATCCCACCGCCGCCACCGCGGCGGCTCGCCATGCCGGCTTCGTGCTGGCCGCCGAACTGCGCGCCCATGGCGTCGATCTCAGCTACGCGCCGGTGCTCGATCTCGACTATGGCGTCAGCAGTGTGATCGGCGATCGGGCCTTCCACCGCGATCCGCAGGTCGCCACCGAGCTCGCCCGGGCGGTGATCGCCGGGCTGTCGGATGCCGGCATGCGCGCGGTGGGCAAGCATTTTCCTGGTCACGGCGCGGTCGAGGCCGATTCCCACGTGGCGATTCCCGTCGATGGCCGCAGCTTCGATGCGGTGTGGGCCGACGACATCCAGCCCTTCCGCAACCTGGCGTTGGAACTGGGCGGCGTGATGCCCGCCCACGTGATCTTCGAAAACATCGATCCGCGCCCGGCGGGCTTCTCGCCCTTCTGGCTGCAGGAGGTGCTGCGCGGCCGGCTCGGTTTTGGCGGAGTGATCTTCTCCGACGACCTGACCATGGAAGGCGCCAGCGTGGCGGGCGACATCGTGGCCCGCGCCAGCGCCGCCCACAGCGCCGGCTGCGACATGGTGCTGGTGTGCAACCGGCCCGATCTGGCGGTGCAGCTCATCGACCGCTGGCGTCCGGAGGTGAGCGCCGACAGCGCCGCCCGCGTCGCCGCCCTGCGCCCGCGCCCCGGCACGATGCCGGCTGATCCGGAAACCCTGGCTGGCTGGGCGCCCTACGTGGCTGCCCGCGACAGCGTGCTCGCCCTGGCCTGATCCGCCCGCGCCATGAGCTTCGACGCGAAGGCCTTCCTGCGCACCCTCACCGAGGAGCCCGGCGTGTACCGGATGATCGGCGAGGGCGACGCGGTGCTCTACGTCGGCAAGGCCAAGAACCTCAAGCGGCGGGTGTCGTCCTACTTCCAGCGCACCCAGCTGTCGCCGCGCATCGCGATCATGGTGGGGCAGGTGGTGCGCGTCGATACCACCGCGACCCGCTCCGAGGCCGAGGCGCTGATCCTCGAAAACAACCTCATCAAGAGCCTCGGGCCCAAGTACAACATCCTCTTCCGGGACGACAAGTCGTACCCGTACATCGCGCTGTCGGCCGGCGAGTTTCCGCAGATCTACTACCACCGCGGTGGCTTCCGGAAGGGCGAGCGCTACTTCGGGCCTTTCCCCAACAGCTGGGCGGTGCGGGAGACCCTGCACCTGATGCAGAAGATCTTCCGCCTGCGCACCTGCGAGGACACCACCTTCTCCAACCGCTCGCGGCCGTGCCTGCTGCACCAGATCAACCGCTGTACCGGGCCGTGTGTCGGGCTGATCGACAAGGAGGCCTACGCCAGCGACGTGCGACTCGCCAGCCTGTTCCTCAACGGCCGCCACGGCGACGTGGTGGATGATCTGTCGCGCCGGATGCAGGCCGCGTCCGACGAACTCGCCTTCGAGAAGGCCGTCGTCTATCGCGACCAGATCCGCAACCTGCAGGCGGTGCTCCACAAGCAGTTCGTCGAGAGCGCCAAGGATGAGGACGTGGACGTGATCGCCGCGCTGGAGCGGGGCGGCATGGTGTGCGTCAATCTGGCGATGATCCGCGGCGGCCGCCACCTGGGCGACCGGCCGCTGTTCCCCAGCAACGCCCAGGGCGTCGCGCCACTGGATGCGCTGGTGGCCTTCGTCGAGCAGCACTACCTCGATCATCCGCTGCCCGGGCGAATCCTCGTCAATGGCGATCCGGCCGTGGTGAAGGAGGCGCTGGACGAAGTCATCGAAGGCAAGGTGACGGTCGTCGCCGCCCGTTACGAGAACGAGCGCGCCTGGATCGGCATGGCCGAGAACAACGCCAGCCTCGCGCTGTTGGCGCGGGAGCAGGAGTCCAGCCGGGGCGAACAGCGCCTCGAAGCCCTGCGCGACGCCATCGGCCTTGGCGACGTGCCCAGCCGCATCGAATGCTTCGACATCTCCCACACCATGGGCGAGGCCACCGTGGCCTCTTGTGTGGTGTGGGACGGCAAGGCCATGAAGAAATCCGAATACCGCCGCTACAACATCACCGGCATCACCGCCGGCGACGACTACGCCGCGATGCGTCAGGCGCTCACCCGGCGTTACGAGAAGGTGGCGGCGGGCGAGGGCGTGCGGCCCGACGTGATCCTCATCGACGGCGGCAAGGGCCAGATGGGCGTGGCGAAGGAAGTGCTCGCCGAGCTGGGGCTCGAATCCATCACCATGTTCGGTGTGGCCAAGGGCGAGAGCCGCAAGCCGGGCCTCGAAGAGCTGGTCTTCCCCGACGGCCGCGAGCCGGTGCATCTGCGCCCGGACGCGCCGGCCCTGCACCTGATCCAGGAAATCCGCGACGAAGCCCACCGTTTCGCCATCACCGGCCACCGCGCCCGCCGCGCCAAGACCCGCAACACCTCCCGCCTCGAAGACATCGCCGGCGTCGGCCCCACCCGTCGCCGCAAGCTGCTGGCGGCCTTCGGCGGCATCGATGGTGTGCGCAACGCCACGGTCGAAGATCTGTGTCGCGTGGAAGGCATCAACCGGCATCTTGCCGAACAGATATACAATTCGCTGCGATAGCCAGCGAACGCCGACATGCCTCTGAACATTCCCAATACCCTCACCTGGGCGCGAATAGCGCTGATCCCGTTTTTCGTCGGCATTTATTACTTCCCGGACAACGTGATCTCCCCCGAGGACAAGAACTTCGCGGCGACGCTCACCTTCATCGTGGCCGCGGTGACCGACTGGTTCGACGGCTACCTGGCGCGCTCCTTGGGCCAGACCTCGGCCTTCGGCGCCTTCCTCGATCCGGTGGCCGACAAGCTGATGGTCGCCGCCGCACTCATCGTGCTGGTGCATCTGGGGCGGGTTGATTCGCTGATCGCGCTGGTCATCATCGGGCGCGAGATCACCATCTCGGCGCTGCGCGAGTGGATGGCCAAGGTTGGCGCCGCCGGCAGCGTGGCGGTGGCCTTCGTGGGCAAGCTCAAGACGGCGGCCCAGATGTCGGCGATTCCGCTGCTGCTCTACGAAGCCCCGGTGCTGGGCTTCGACAGCATCGGGCTCGGCACCGTGCTGATCTACGTGGCGGCGGTGCTCACCCTGTGGTCGATGGGCTACTACATGCGCTGTGCGTGGCCGGAGCTCGCCAAGCGCAGCCGCTAAGGCGGGCTCTACAAAATCTTCCGAAAGTGCTTGACGCCGCAGTTACAGTGTCTATAATGGCGGCTCTTTCAGGGCGGCAGTAGCTCAGTTGGTAGAGCGCAACCTTGCCAAGGTTGAGGTCGAGAGTT
>NZ_CALAYQ010000204.1:0-33301 GCF_937894855.1 uncultured Zoogloea sp. | reverse complement strand
TGCGCAGGATCATCCCGTCCTTGCGGTTCTTGCGCCAGCCGGCGACGAGGTCGAGATCCTCGCGCAGCAGGCGGCCGACCATCCGCGGGATGTCGATCGGGTCGTTCTGGAGGTCGCCGTCCATGGTGACGATCACGTCGCCGCGGGCGGCGTCGAGGCCGGCCTGCATGGCAGCGGTCTGCTTGAAGTTGCGCATCAGCGCCACGATGCGCACGTGCGGGCCGAGGCGGGCGGCGGCCTTCTCGAGGTTGGGGACGGTGTTGTCGGACGAGCCGTCGTCGACGATCACGACTTCCCACGGGTAGGGGTAGCCGTCGAGGGCCAGATGGATGCGCGCGAGGAGCGGATCCACGTTGTCTTCCTCGTTGTAGAGCGGCACCACCACAGACAGGCGATGGGGTAGCAGATCGGCGGGAATCTCCGCCTTGGCGGGCGGGAGCGGGGAATCGTATTGGGTGACGTCGGTCATGGTGGTCAGTCGGCTGAAGTTCGGGTGGGCGCCCCGTCGGCGGCGGACGAGGCGGATTGTATGTCGGACGGGGCGTCGGCGCGCGTTTCCGGTGCCGCTGGGGCAGGGAAAAGCCAGGCAATCGCCCCGGAGGTGACCGCGCAGGCGATCACGAAGAGATGCAGGGCCAGGGCCGCCTGCAGGCCGGCCTGGAGGGGCACGCCGCTGGGCAGCAGGGCTGCGGCGGCGCCGGCCTCGTAGGTGCCGAATCCGGCCACGCCCTGTATCGGGAGGATTGCGGCGAGTTCGGCCCCAAGGGCGCCGGCCGCGCCCACGTCGAGGGCGGCGGGGATCAGCGCGGCGAGCAGCCAAGCCTGGGCGGTGAGCTTCACCGTCCAGTTGGCGATGGTCCAAACCCAGCCGTAGCGGGCGTGCCTGGTGCTTTCCGCGAAGGCATCGCGCACCTTGGCGAACTTGGCGGTGAGGCCGCTGCCGTCGGCCCAGGCGTGGGGCGCTCGCGCCCAGCGGGGCAGCCACCAGGCCATCAGCAGCACGCCGGCCACGGCCAGTGCCTTGAGCGCAGGATGCAGGCCGGGCCACACCACGGCCGCGAGCGCCATCACCACGAAGGCATCTTGAAGGCGGAACCAGAACAGCGACGCAATCGCCCGGGGCAGCGGCACGCCAAAATTCTGCCGGAGCAGGATCGGGAAGGCCGCCTCGCCACCCCGGAAGGGCACGACGTTGATCATCGCGTTATGGATGAGGGTGATGCGCAGGCAGGTGCCGAAGCGTCCGCCGGCCTGGGCCCGGAATTCGTCGTAGATGCGCAGCGCGCGCAGCAGGTAGGAAAGGGCGAAGCCCGCCGCCGACAGGGCGAGAGACGGCCCGCTGAGGCGCTGGATCACCTCGCCAAGCCCGCGCCAGCGGCCGTCGGCCATCAGCCAGGCCAGCAGCCCCGCCGAGACGGCGATGGCGAGAAGTCGTTTGAGGTTCATGTGCGCGGCTCCCGGTCGTTCATCAGGGCTGCGGCGGCGCCGCCGATTCCCCAGGCGGCGAGGCTGATGCGGAACAGGCGCGCGTCCGGCTGGCCAAGGTCGATGAACAGCATCGCCAGGCTGGTGGCGAGGGCGATGGTGGCCATCACCCGGGCGCCGCGGGGCGAGTGGAGGAGATCAGTGCGGGTGGTGAGCCACGCGCCGACGGCGCCGGCAAGCCAGCCGCCGGCCGCCCCAGTGAGGATGTCGAGTGGCCAGTGGGCGCCGACGGCGATCCGGGAGAAGGCGACGAGGCTGGCGAGCAGCAGGCCGGCCAATCCGGCGCGCCAGCGGTTTTCAGGTTTCGGCCAGCTGAGGATGATCGCTGCAGCCACACAGAACGCGGTGACCGAGTGGCCCGACGGAAACGCATGGACGTAGAGCTTCTGGCCGATGAGGTTGAAGCTCTCGGGCTCCAGCACGCCGGCGGGGCGCATCACGTCGAAGTAACGCTTGCCGCCTTCGCTGAAGAGCATGGCGAGCGGCGCGCCGATGAACGCCGAGGCCAGCCAGCGCGGCTGGGTCTTGATGGTGGCGGCGAGGAGGGCGATGGCGCCGAGCACCGATCCGCAGACGGTGATCATGGCCCACAGGCGCGGCGGCAGGCTGCCGCTGGCGGCGTTGAGTTCGACGAACAGGCGCTGGTTGCTGTCGGCCAGGGCCACTGCGCCGGCAAACCCGGCGAGGACGAGCGCAGGCGCGAGCGCCCAACCCAGCGGGAAGGTGTCGCGGACAGGCATGTCGGCGTGGTCGGTGGAGGCGGGCAGGTGCAAGGCAGGTTCGTGCGACAAAACAGTGCAGTTTACCTGATACCAGGCCTGCCCCGAAACAGGCGTCAGGCGGCTCGCCCCGGGGTGCCGACGGCGGTCAGCTGGAGGCGGCGGCGTCCGGACTGCTTGGCCCGGTACATGGCCGCATCGGCGGCGCGGACCAGACTGTCCTGATCCTCCCCGTCATCCGGCGCGATGGAGAGGCCGATGCTGGCGGTGAGCGAGATTACGTGGCCCCTCACCTGGAAGGGGTGGTCGAACACGCCGAGCAGCCTTTCACCCAGAAAGGACAGGCTCTCGCGGTTGCCCACGTCAGGGAAGATGCCGACGAATTCGTCCCCGCCGGTGCGGGCGATCAGGTCGCTGATGCGCAGGGCGGATGTGAAGCGTTGGGCGATCTGGACGAGCAGCTCGTCGCCGACCGCGTGGCCGTAGGTGTCGTTGACCGGCTTGAAACCGTCGAGGTCGAGCGCTGCGACGCCAAGCACCAGCCCCTGCTTGCTGCTGCGGGCGAGTTCGCGGGTGAAGTAGCCTTCAAGAAAGCCCCGGTTGGGCAGGCCGGTGAGGGGGTCGTGGTTGGCCAGATGCTGGAGGCACTCGTTGGTGAGGTGACGGGCGGTGATGTCGAGGAGGGTGACGATGCGCAGCGGGCCTTTCTCGCTCTGGATCATCCCCGGTATGCGTTCAATGGCCAGCGGCATGCCGTCGGGGCGCTCCCCCGTCCAGACGCCGTCCTCCTCCTGGAGTATCTCGTCGAGGCGTTTGCCGCGCAGCTCGCGGCGCGGGCGGCCGAGCATCCGGCAGGCGGCCCGGTTGGCGTCGGCGATCTTGTCGGTGCTGCCGAGGATGCAGACCCCCGCGCCGATCTGGTTCATCATCGAGCGCATCAGCTGGCCGGAGCGCTCGAAGCGGCGGGTCTGGCGGATCAGCAGCGTGCCGACGATCACGAAGGCCAGCACGCTGGTGCCGAGGGCGAGGATCACCAGCCGCATGGCGGCGCGGCTCGCCTCGTCGCGTTTTTCGGCCAGATGGATGCCCAGCCCGGCGAGGGTGGGGCCGAGGGCGCGAAGTTCTTCGTAGGCGGTGCTGGAGCCCGGGGCGTGGGTGTGCAGGCGCAGGAAGCTGCTCCAGCGGACGATGGCGTCGGTGAGGGTGTGTCGGGTGTCAGCGGCTTCGATCGGGAAGAGATGGAAGACGGTACCGTCGAGCCCCTGCACCTCACCCCCGGTGCGCAGGCCCTGCAAGGCTGCGGTCAGCCACACGAACTGGGGGTCGGTGACGGTCGGGTTGTCGGGGAATTCGCTGCCGGACACGACGCTGGAACCGGCTGCCAGCCGCCACACGACGATGGTCGATTCGCGCACCAGCGCAACCTGGTCGGAGAGTTCGATCTGGTCGATGTTGCGTTCGTAGGCCAGGGCGAGGATCGCTCCTTCGATGGCGCAGAAGACCACCGCGATGGCCCAGAAAACGCGCGACGACAGGAAGTTGGAGCGACGGGTTGTCATGGGCCACGAATGTAAAATGGAGGCGACCGATAATTATCTCACATTCCGGCGCTTCCCATTTTGGCGGTTGTTGCAATGCGCCAATCAAACGCGCGGTCGGAGCACCGGCAGTGCTCGGGTATAATGCCCGGTCTTTACGTGTCTGGATCGCCGTTCACGCCCGATCCGGGCCGGTTTCAACTTCGCGCCCATCCCTGCCATGTCCGAAATCCTCAAGCTGCGCGGTGCGCCCGCCTTCTCCAGTTCCCGCCTTGCCCGGCTCAACGACGCGGTCAAATCCGCCCTGCCACGCCTGAAGGGGCTGGCGGCCGAGCACTGGTATTTCGCGGAGGTCAGTGCTCCGCTCGATGTGGACGAACTGGCCCGGCTCGCGGATCTGCTGGGCGCTCACCCGGAAGGCGACGCGCCGGCCGGTTCGATGCTGGTGGTCACGCCCCGTCTGGGCACCATTTCCCCGTGGTCCTCGAAGGCGACGGACATCGCTCATCAGTGCGGTTTCGACAAGGTCATCCGCGTCGAGCGCGGCACGGCGTTCTCCTTCGATGTGCGTGGCGTCCTCGACGCCCGCGACCGCGAAGCCGTCTTCCCGGTGATCCACGATCGCATGACCGAGTCGGTGCTCGACAACCCCGACGCCGCCCACGCGCTGTTCCACCACTATCAGCCGCAGGCGCTCACCACCGTCGACATCATCGCCAGCGGCCGCGACGCACTGGTGATCGCCAACTCCGAGCTGGGTCTGGCGCTGTCGGAAGACGAGATCGACTACCTGGTTGAAAACTTCACCCGTATGGGCCGCAACCCGACCGACGTCGAGCTGATGATGTTCGCCCAGGCGAACTCCGAGCACTGCCGCCACAAGATCTTCAACGCCGACTGGGTGATCGACGGCCGTCCGATGGAGAAGACCCTCTTCGGCATGATCCGCGAGACCCACAAGGCCCACCCGGAAGGCACCGTCGTCGCGTATTCCGACAACGCTTCGGTGATCGAAGGCGCGGCGGTGGACAAGCTCTACCCGGACGAGAACGGCGCCTGGCAGTTCCGCAACGAACTCACCCACATCCTGGCCAAGGTCGAGACTCACAACCACCCGACGGCGATCTCGCCCTTCCCGGGTGCGTCCACCGGCTCCGGCGGCGAGATCCGCGACGAAGGCGCCACCGGCCGCGGCTCCAAGCCCAAGGCGGGCCTCGCCGGCTTCTCGGTCTCCAACCTCGAGATCCCCGGTTTCGAGCAGCCCTGGGAGCGGCACTACGGCAAGCCCGAGCGCATCGCCTCGGCCCTCGACATCATGATCGAAGGCCCGCTGGGCGCCGCCGCCTTCAACAACGAATTCGGCCGTCCCAACCTTACCGGCTACTTCCGTACTTTCGAACAGAGCGTGCAGGACGAAGTGCGCGGCTACCACAAGCCGATCATGATCGCCGGCGGCCTGGGCAGCATCCAGGATCAGCAATCCTTCAAGATCAAGTTCGGCCCCGGCACGCTGCTGATCCAGCTGGGCGGCCCCGGCATGCTGATCGGCCTCGGCGGCGGCGCTGCCTCGTCGATGGCCACCGGCACCAACACCGCCGACCTCGACTTCGCCTCCGTCCAGCGCGGCAACCCCGAAATCCAGCGCCGCTGCCAGGAAGTCATCGACGCCTGCTGGCAGAAGGGTGAAGCCAACCCGATCCTGTCGATCCACGACGTGGGCGCCGGCGGCCTCTCCAACGCCTTCCCCGAGCTTGCCGATTCCGCCGAGCTGGGCGCCCGCTTCGAGCTGCGTGAAGTGCACATCGAAGAGCCGGGCATGAGCCCGCGCGAGATCTGGTCGAACGAATCCCAGGAACGCTACGTCCTGGCGATCGCCCCCGAGAGCCTGCCGGTCTTCCAGGCCATCTGCGAACGCGAGCGCTGCCCGTTCGCGGTGGTCGGCTCGGCTTCTGACGACGGCCATCTGGTCGTTTCCGACCGCCACTTCGACAACAAGCCGGTCGACATGGAAATGCAGGTGCTGCTGGGCAAACCGCCCAAGATGACCCGCAACGTGTCCAGCCGTCAGGTCTTCGTGCCGCCCTTCGACGTGACTGACATCAGCCTCGACGACGCCTGTCGCCGCGTGCTGTCGATGCCGGCCGTGGCCAGCAAGAACTTCCTCATCACCATCGGTGACCGCTCGGTGGGCGGCATGACCGCCCGCGACCAGATGGTCGGCCCGTGGCAGGTGCCGGTGGCCGACGTGGCCGTCACCACCATGAGCTTCCACGGCTACCTGGGTGAAGCCTTCGCGATGGGCGAGCGTACCCCGGTCGCCACGCTGGATGCGCCGGCCTCCGGCCGCATGGCCATCGGCGAATCCATCACCAACATCGCCGCCGCCGACATCCGTTCGCTGGGTGACGTGAAGCTCTCCGCCAACTGGATGGCCGCTGCCGGCCATCGGGGCGAGGACGTCAAGCTCTACAAGACGGTCGAGGCCGTGTCGCAGTTCTGCCAGCAGGCCGGCATCGCGATCCCGGTTGGCAAGGATTCCCTGTCGATGCGCACCGCCTGGCAGGACGAAGATGAATCCAAGCAGGTCGTCTCGCCGCTGTCGCTGATCGTCACTGCGTTCGCGCCGGTGCAGGACGTGCGCCGCACCCTCACGCCGCAGCTGCAGTTCCCGGAAGGCGTCGAGACCGAGCTGCTCCTCATCGACCTCGGCAACAACGCCAACCGCCTCGGTGGCTCGGTGCTGGCCCAGGCTTACAACTCGGTCGCCGAACACGCGCCGGACGTGGATGCCGCCCAGCTCAAGGCTTTCTTCGATCTGATCCAGCAATGGCGCAAGGATGACCTGATCCTCGCCTACCACGACCGCGCCGACGGTGGCCTCTTCGCCACCCTGTGCGAGATGGCCTTCGCCTCCAGGTGCGGCCTGTCGGTGATGCTCGATACGGTGGCCTACGACCAGTTCATGAATGACGTGGATGGCCTCGACAAGCGTCCGGATTCCCTCAAGGGTCGCTTCAACGACATGCTGTTCAAGGCGCTGTTTGCCGAAGAGCTGGGTGCCGTCATCCAGATCCGCCGTGAGGATCGCAGCCGCTTTACCGAGCCGCTGCGTGCCGCCGGTCTCAGCTACCACTTCGTGGGCGAGCCCAACGACCGTGACGAGCTGCGCTTCTGGCGCAACGCCAAGATCGTCTTTGCCGCGCCCCGCGCCGAGCTGCTGCAGACCTGGTCGGCCACCAGCTACCAGATCGCCCGCCTGCGCGACGATGCCGAATGCGCCAAGGAGGAATTCGAGGCCCTGGCCGATGTCGCCAACCCCGGCCTGTCGGTCAAGCTGAGCTTCGATCCGGCCGACGACATCGCCGCGCCGTTCATCATCACCGGTGCCCGTCCGAAGGTCGCAATCCTGCGTGAGCAGGGCGTGAACTCCCAGACCGAGATGGCCGCCGCCTTCGAGCGCGCGGGCTTTGCGCCCTTCGACGTGCACATGTCCGACCTTCAGGCCGGCCGCGTGCATCTGTCGAGCTTCAAAGGCCTCGCGGCCTGCGGTGGCTTCTCTTACGGCGACGTGCTGGGGGCAGGGCAGGGCTGGGCCAAGTCGATCCTGTTCAACCCGGCGCTGCGTTCGCAGTTCGAAGCCTTCTTCAACCGCGCCGACACCTTCGCGCTTGGCGTGTGCAACGGCTGCCAGATGATGTCCAACCTGGCCGAGATCATTCCGGGCGCCGATTGCTGGCCGCGCTTCCAGCGCAACCGCAGCGAGCAGTTCGAGGCCCGCTTCGTGATGGTCGAGGTGCAGGAAAGCCCGTCGATCCTGCTCGCCGGCATGGCGGGTAGCCGGATGCCGATCGTGGTCTCCCACGGCGAAGGTCGTGCGGTGTTCCAGGGTGTGGACGACAAGGACAATGCCAGGATCGCGCTGCGCTACGTGGACAACACCGGCGCCATCGCCACCCGTTACCCGTTCAACCCGAACGGCTCGCCCGATGGCATCACCGGCCTCACCACGCCGGATGGCCGCTTCACCATCATGATGCCGCACCCCGAGCGGACCGCCCGCACCGTGCAGATGAGCTGGCACCCGGCTGATCTGGGCGAGGATTCGCCGTGGCTGCGGATGTTCCGCAATGCGCGCAAGTGGGTCGGCTGATCGGCGGTTTGAGCTGTTGAAAACGAAACGAGGGGGCTTTGGCCCCCTCGTTTTTTTGTGCCCATCCGGCGCGTGCCAGACAAAAAGAAACCGGGCTGGGCCCGGTTTCTTGTACGACGCAACTTACATCCCCTGGTAGATCGGGCCTTCGCCCCCCTGGGGTGTGACCCAGTTGATGTTCTGGGTCGGGTCCTTGATGTCGCAGGTCTTGCAGTGCACGCAGTTCTGGGCGTTGATCTGCAGTTGCGGATTGTCGCCTTCAGGGCTGCGGACGATCTCATACACGCCGGCCGGGCAGTAGCGCTGCTCGGGCGCGTCGTACTTCGCCAGGTTGATGGCGATGGGCACCGAGGCGTCCTTCAGCTGCAGGTGACAGGGCTCGTCTTCCTCATGGTTGGTGTTGGAGAGGAAGACGGAAGACAGGCGGTCGAAGGTGAGCTTGCCGTCCGGCTTGGGATAGGCAATCGGGCTGCACTCGGCGGCCGGCTTGAGGGCCGTGTGATCGGCGTGGTTGTGGAGCGTCCAGGGCACCTTGCCGCCAAAGAGCACCTGCTCGGCGCCGAACAGGACGGAGCCGAGCCACAGGCCTTTCTTCATGTAGGGCTTGAAGTTGCGGGTCTTGTGGAGCTCGGCGTGGAGCCAGCTGCCCTTGAAGGCTTCCGGGTAGGCGCTGAGTTCATCCTGGCTGCGCTCGGCCGCGAGGGCGTCGTAGGCGGCCTCGGCGGCGAGCATGCCGGACTTCATCGCGGCGTGGGTGCCCTTGATGCGCGCGGCGTTGAGGAAGCCGGCGTCGTCACCGATCAGCGCGCCGCCCGGGAAGACCAGCTTGGGCTGGCTCTGCAGGCCACCGGCAGCGATGGCGCGGGCGCCGTAGGCGAGACGCTTGCCGCCTTCGAGGAACTTGCGGATTTCCGGGTGCGTCTTGTAACGCTGGAATTCCTCGAAGGGAGACAGGTAGGGATTGCTGTAGTTGAGGCCGACCACGAAGCCGACGGCGACGAGGTTGTCTTCCAGGTGATAGCAGAAACCGCCGCCATAGGTGGCGGTGTCCATCGGCCAGCCGGCGGTGTGCACCACCAGGCCTTGGACGTGCTGGGCCGCGGGGATCTCCCACAGCTCCTTGATGCCGATGCCGTAGGTCTGCGGGTCGACGCCGTCGCGCAGGTTGAAGCGGGCTTCGAGTTCCTTGCCCAGGTGGCCGCGGCAGCCTTCGGCAAACAGGGTGTACCTGGCGCGCAGTTCCATGCCCGGCTGGAAGTTGGGGCCCTGGGTGCCGTCCTTCAGCACGCCCATGTCGCCGGTGATGACGCCGGCGACTGCGCCTTTGTCGTCGAACAGCAGCTGGGCGCCGGCAAAGCCGGGGTAGACCTCGACGCCCATGGCTTCGGCCTGTTCGCCCAGCCACTTGGCGAGGTTACCGAGGCGGACGATGTAGTTGCCGTCGTTGTGGAACGAATCTGGCAGCAGGCCGTTGGGCACCTGGCGGCCGCCGGTTTCCGACAGGAAGATCACGCGGTCTTCGGTGACCGGCGTGTTGAGCGGTGCGCCGCGTTCCTTCCAGTCGGGGAAGAGTTCGTTGATGGCGCAGGGGTCGACCACCGCGCCGGAGAGGATGTGGGCGCCGATCTCGGCGGCCTTTTCGATCAGGCAGACGGAAAAGTCCTGACCTTTTTCTGCTGCAAGCTGCTTGAGCCGGATCGCTGCCGAGAGGCCAGCCGGGCCTCCGCCGACGATCAGGACGTCGAATTCCATGGAATCGCGTTCCATCGCTGTCACCTCCTGAGTTGTTTTGATTTGTTCTCTGTCTGCGCACAGCCCGCGCATTCTCCTTCTCCCGATGGCGCTGGCAGGGCTGCTGCAGCATGGGAGATGGCAGGCAACATACGCAAGCGTATGTTACATTGAGTCGGCCCGCGCGGGGCAGTTGTATAGCATCCTGCCGGGCACTGCAATCAAAAAACAACGGATGGAGAGACAGCCTGAAATGAACGACCCGACCCCGCACGCACACCCTGACCGAAAACTGCTTCTGACCACCCGCATCCCGGTGCGCTGGGGGGACATGGACGCCTACGGTCACGTGAACAACACGGTGTATTTCCGCTACTGCGAACAGGCGCGGGTGGAGTGGCTGGAGCAGTCCGGCTCTGCCGTCACGCCCGACAACCCGGTGGCTCCGGTGATCATCAACGCCTGTTGCACCTTCCTCATTCCCATCAACTATCCCGCCACCGTGGTGCTGCGGATGTACGGCGGTGAGCCGGGGCGCAGCAGCGTGATGACGTGGTACGAACTGGGCGTGGAAGGCGACGAGCGCATCTACGCCGAGGGTTCGTCCAAGGTGGTGTGGATGGACCCCCGGACCGGCAAGTCGGTGCCGCTCCCCGAGGACATCCGCGCCGAGGTAAGCTGAGCAGCTTGAGTGCCAACGGAACCGGACGTCGAGCCGGAATCCGCATATAAGACAAGGTAAGAGGAGAAGTTCATGAGTTATCCCATCGCCGAGCGCCCGCTGTGGGTGCCGGACACCGCCCGCATCGCGGACGCCAACATCACCGCCTTCACCCGCCAGGCTGAGGCCCGCTGGGGCCGCAGCTTTGCCGATTACGCCGCGCTGCATGCGTGGTCCATCGATCAGCCCGCCGAGTTCTGGACGTCGATCTGGGAATACGGCGAGGTGAAGGGCAGCCGGGGCGATGTCGTCCTCGAGGACGGCGACCGCATGCCTGGCGCCCGCTGGTTTCCCGGCGCGCGCCTCAACTTCGCCGAGAACCTCCTGCGCCAGCGGGACGACAGCGACGCGCTGGTGTTCTGGGGTGAGGATCGCGTTCATAACCGTCTCTCCCATGGCGACCTCTATCGTCAGGTGGCGCACTTTGCCGCAGCGCTGACGGACATGGGCGTGGAGCCGGGCGACCGGGTGGCGGCGTGGATGCCGAACCTGCCCGAAACCATCGTGGTGATGCTGGCGGCGACCAGCATCGGGGCGATCTTCTCGTCCGCGTCGCCGGATTTCGGTGTGCAGGGTGTGCTGGATCGCTTCGGCCAGATCGAACCCAAGGTGCTGGTGGCCGTGGATGGCTACTACTACAACGGGAAGATCGTGGATTGCCTGGATCGTCTCGCGGCGATCACCGACGGGCTGCCGTCGGTCAAGCGGGTGGTGGTGGTGCCTTACGTGCATGCAAAGCACGATCTTTCTCACGTGCATCACGCGCGCGTGCTGGCGGAGTTCGTCAAACCCTTCCTGGCCGAGACGGAGATTCCCTTCGTGCGGCTGCCCTTCGAGCATCCGCTCTACATCATGTATTCGTCGGGCACCACGGGCGTGCCCAAGTGCATCGTGCACTGCGCTGGCGGGGTGCTGCTGCAGCATCTCAAGGAGCTCAAGCTCCACGGCGACGTGAAGCCGGGCGACAAGCTGTTCTATTTCACCACCTGCGGCTGGATGATGTGGAACTGGCTGGTCTCGGGCCTGGCGGTCGGTGCGACGCTGCTGCTGTACGACGGCTCACCGATGATCGGCAACGGGGCGATTCTCTTCGACTACGCCCAGTCCGAAGGGATGACTCACTTCGGCACCTCCGCCAAGTTCATCGACGGCATCGCCAAGGCGGGATTGCGTCCGGGTTCCACCCACAACCTCACCAAACTGCGGGCGATGTTCTCCACCGGCAGTCCGCTGGTGCCGGAGGGCTTCGAGTACGTCTATCGCGAGATCAAGGCCGACCTCTGCCTGTCGTCGATCTCGGGCGGCACCGACATCGTGTCGTGCTTCGTCCTCGGCAATCCCACGCTGCCGGTTTACGCCGGCGAGATCCAGTGCAAAGGCCTGGGCATGGCGGTGGATGTGTTCGACGAGACCGGTACGCCGGTGCGCAGCGAGAAGGGCGAGCTGGTGTGCACGCGCCCCTTCCCGGTGATGCCGATCGGCTTCTGGAAGGACGACGACGGCGCCAGATACCGCGCTGCGTACTTCGCGCGCTTCGACAACGTGTGGTGCCACGGCGACTACTCCGAGATCACCGCCCACGACGGGCTGATCATCTACGGACGCTCCGACGCGACCCTCAACCCGGGCGGCGTGCGCATCGGCACCGCCGAGATCTACCGTCAGGTGGAAAAGCTCGAAGAGGTGGTCGAATCCCTGGTGATCGGCCAGCAGTGGCCGCCGGGCGATGCCGCCGATGTGCGGGTGGTGCTGTTCGTCAAGCTGCGTGAGGGCCTTGCCCTCGACGACGCGCTGATCGCCCGAGTCCGCCAGACCATCCGCGACAACACCACTCCGCGCCACGTGCCCGCCAAGGTGGTGCAGGTGAAGGACATCCCGCGCACCAAGAGTGGCAAGATCGTGGAACTGGCCGTGCGCTCCGTGGTGCATGGCGAGCCTGTGAAGAACGTCGAGGCGCTGGCCAATCCGGCGGCGCTGGACGAGTTCCGCGCGCGGCCTGAACTGCAATCCTGACCCAGGGGGAGGTGCGTCGATGTTGATGGATCGTCACAAGAGTAGCCTGCTGATCGTCGATGTGCAGGCGCGCCTGCTGCCAGCGATTGCAGATGGCGAGGCGGTGCTGGGCAACTGCATCTGGCTCGCCGGCGTCGCCCGGCGGGTTGGGGTGCCGGTGGTGGTTTCCGAGCAGTATCCGGAAGGCCTCGGCCGCACCGCTGAGCCGCTGCTGGCGGCGGTGGGCGATGCGCCGGTCGTCACCAAGACGCACTTCTCCTGCGTGGCCGACGGCTGCCTGGAGGGCACCGCCGTGGATTCGCGCCGACAGGTGGTGGTGGTCGGCACCGAAGCCCACGTGTGCGTGCTGCAGACGGTGCTGGAGCTGCGCTGGCAGGGCAAGGAGGTCTTCGTGGTGGCGGATGCGGTCGGTTCCCGCAAGCCGGCCGACCGGGAAGCCGCCCTGGCCCGCATGCGCAGCCACGGGATCGAGGTTGTCACCCGCGAAATGGTGGCTTTCGAATGGCTGCACGAGAGCGCCACCGACCTGTTTCGGGAAGTAAACCGGGATTTCATCCGGGACAACTAGCGGTTTGATGTCACGACCGGGGGCTTCGCCCGTTGAAGAGAGGGGGGTGGATCGGCTATTATTCCCCTTTCCAGAAGTCCCCCGTGTCATGACCAAATACGTCTTTGTTACCGGTGGTGTCGTGTCCTCTCTGGGCAAGGGCATCGCTGCAGCCTCCCTCGGGGCGATTCTCGAATCCCGCGGCATCAAGGTTACCCACCTCAAGCTCGACCCCTACATCAACGTCGACCCCGGCACGATGAGCCCCTTCCAGCATGGGGAAGTCTTCGTGACCGAGGATGGTGCCGAAACCGACCTCGACCTCGGCCACTACGAGCGCTTCACCAGCGCCAAGATGAGCAAGCGCAACAACTTCACCACCGGCCAGATCTACGAGGCGGTGATCAAGAAGGAACGGCGCGGCGAATATCTCGGCAAGACAGTGCAGGTCATCCCCCACATCACCGACGAGATCAAGACCTACGTCAAGCGTGGCGCCGAAGGTGCCGACGTGGCGATCGTCGAAGTGGGCGGTACTGTCGGCGACATCGAGTCGCTGCCCTTCCTGGAGGCCATCCGCCAGATGGGCATCGAGGAAGGCCGTCAGGGCACCTGTTTCATCCATCTCACGCTGTTGCCCTACATCCCGACCGCCGGTGAGCTCAAGACCAAGCCCACCCAGCACTCGGTGAAGGAACTGCGCGAGATCGGCATCCAGCCCGACATCCTGCTGTGCCGTGCCGATCGTTCCGTTCCGGCCGACGAGCGCCGCAAGATCGCGCTTTTCTGCAACGTGATGCCCGAAGCCGTCATCGAATGTCTCGATGCCGATTCGATCTACCGCATCCCGGGCATGCTGCACGACCAGATGCTCGACGAGATCGTCTGCCACAAGCTGGGCATCCTCGCCCGTGCGGCCGATCTGTCGATCTGGGAGCGCCTGATCGACGCCCTGCAGAACCCGCAGAACAGCCTCGACATCGCCTTCGTCGGCAAGTATGTCGACCTGACCGAGTCCTACAAGTCGCTGATCGAAGCCCTCAACCACGCCGGGATGCACACCCGCAGCAAGGTGAACATCCACTACCTGGATTCCGAGGACATCGAGAAGAACGGTTGCGACGTGCTCAAGTCGATGGATGCGATCCTCGTGCCCGGTGGCTTCGGCCGTCGTGGTACCGAAGGCAAGATCGCCGCGATCCGTTATGCCCGCGAGAACAAGGTGCCTTATCTGGGCATCTGCCTCGGCATGCAGCTGGCGGTCGTCGAGTTCGCCCGTGACGTGGCCGGCATGAACGGCGCCCACAGTACCGAGTTTGACAAACACACCGGCTTCCCGGTCATCGGCCTCATCACCGAATGGCACGACGCCTCCGGCAAGGTCGAGAAGCGTGGTGAGGATTCCGATCTGGGCGGCACGATGCGTCTGGGCGGCCAGGTCTGCAACCTGTCCGAAGGCTCCCTGGCCCGCGAGGTGTACGGCAAGGCCGAGATCACCGAGCGCCACCGCCACCGCTACGAAGTGAACAACACCCTGCTGGCCAAGCTCGAAGAGCAGGGTCTGCGGGTCGCCGGTCGCGCGCCGGGCACCGACCTGTGCGAGATGATCGAGCTGCCGTCCGACGTCCATCCGTGGTTCGTGGGCTGCCAGTTCCATCCGGAGTTCACCTCCAACCCGCGTAACGGCCACCCGCTGTTCACCGCCTTCGTCAAGGCAGCGCTCGCTCACCAGCAGGGCAAGTAAAAGGAAACCCCATGAAACTCTGCGGCTTCGACGTCGGCATCGACAAACCCTTCTTCCTCATCGCCGGTCCCTGCGTCATCGAGTCCCGCGAGATGGCCTTCGAGACCGCCACGGCGCTCAAGGACATCTGTGGCGAACTGGGCATCCCGTTCATCTACAAGTCCAGCTACGACAAGGCGAACCGCAGTTCCGGCAAGTCGTTTCGTGGCATGGGCATGGAGAAGGGCCTCGAGATCCTCGCCGAAGTCCGTGAGAAGGTCGGTGTGCCCGTCCTCACCGACGTGCACACCGAAGCCGAAGTGCCCCACGTGGCGGCCGTCGTCGATGTGCTGCAGACCCCGGCCTTCCTGTGCCGCCAGACTGACTTCATCCACGCGGTCGCGGCGTCCGGCAAGCCGGTGAACATCAAGAAGGGCCAGTTCCTCGCCCCGGGCGACATGAAGAACGTCGTCGACAAGGCCCGCGAGGCCAACGGCGGCGCCGACACCATCATGGTGTGCGAGCGCGGTGCGTCCTTCGGCTACAACAACCTGGTGTCCGACATGCGCTCCCTGGCGATCATGCGAGATACCGGCTGTCCGGTGGTCTTCGATGCCACCCACTCGGTCCAGCTGCCGGGCGGGCAGGGCACGGTTTCCGGCGGCCAGCGCGAGTTCGTGCCGGTGCTGGCGCGGGCGGCGGTCGCCGTCGGCATTGCCGGCCTGTTCATGGAAACCCACCCCGATCCTGCCAAGGCCTTCTCCGACGGCCCCAACGCGTGGCCGCTGCCCAAACTCAAGGCTCTGCTCTCGACCCTCAAGGCGATCGACGCGCTGGTCAAGGGTGAGGGTTTTGAAGAGCTGAAAGGCTGAGCCCGCAGGCGATTTTCCGGTTTCGAAGTTAGAGGCGGCCGGAAGGTCGCCGCTGTAAATTCAGTGATAAGAAAGGAAGTTCATGAGCGCCATTGTTGATGTCATTGCCCGCGAGGTCCTCGATTCCCGCGGCAATCCCACGGTTGAAGCCGATGTGCTGCTGGAATCCGGCGTGATGGGCCGTGCCGCCGTGCCGTCCGGCGCGTCCACCGGCTCCCGCGAAGCCATCGAGCTGCGTGACGGCGATGCCGCCCGCTACCTGGGCAAGGGCGTGCTGCAGGCGGTCGAGAACGTCAATACCGAAATCTCCGAAGCGCTGATCGGCCTCGACGCGGAAGAGCAGGCCTTCATCGACAAGACCCTGATCGACCTGGACGGCACCGACAACAAGTCGCGCCTGGGCGCCAACGCGCTGCTGGCCGTGTCCATGGCCGTGGCCAAGGCTGCCGCTGAAGAAGCCGGCCTGCCGCTGTATCGTTACTTCGGTGGTTCCGGCGGCATGGCCATGCCGGTGCCGATGATGAACGTCATCAACGGTGGCGCCCACGCCAACAACTCCCTGGACATCCAGGAATGCATGATCATGCCGGTCGGCGTGAAGAGCTTCCGCGAAGCCCTGCGCTGCGGCGCCGAGATCTTCCATCACCTCAAGAAGCTCACCGACAAGAAGGGCTACCCCACCACCGTCGGCGACGAAGGCGGTTTTGCCCCGAACGTCTCGGGCACCGATGAAGCCCTCAACATGATCCTCGAAGCCGCCGCCAACGCCGGCTACGAGCCGGGCCGCGACATCGTCCTGGCCCTCGACTGCGCCGCCTCCGAGTTCTACAAGAACGGCAAGTACGAGCTGGTCGGCGAAGGCCTGTCGCTGACGTCCGAAGGCTTCACCGATTACCTCGCCACCCTGGCCGACAAGTTCCCGATCATCTCGATCGAAGACGGTATGGCCGAAGGTGACTGGGCTGGCTGGAAGCACCTGACCGACCGCCTCGGCAAGAAGGTTCAGATCGTCGGTGACGACCTCTTCGTGACCAACACCCGCATCCTGAAGGAAGGCATCGACAAGGGCATCGCCAACTCGATCCTCATCAAGATCAACCAGATCGGCACCCTGACCGAAACCTTCGCCGCCGTCGAGATGGCCAAGCGTGCCGGTTACACTGCGGTGATCTCCCACCGTTCCGGTGAAACCGAAGACTCCACCATCGCCGACATCTCGGTGGGTCTGAACGCCATGCAGATCAAGACCGGTTCCCTGTCCCGTTCCGATCGCATCTCCAAGTACAACCAGCTGCTGCGCATCGAGGAAGATCTCGGCGATACCGCCTTCTACCCGGGCCTGTCGGCTTTCTACAACCTGCGTAACCGCTAAGTTGTAGCCTGGGGCCGGCCGCCCGGTCGGCCCCGTTTTCCTGTTCTGCTCCCATGCGTTGGCCTACCCTCATCCTCGCCTTGCTCGTGCTTGCCTTGCAGTATCCGCTATGGATCGGCAAGGGCGGTTGGCTGCGTGTCTGGGACGTGGAAAAGCAGCTCGCGGCCCAGAAAGAGGGCAATCGCAAGCTGGAACAGCGAAACACCGGTCTCGATGCCGAGGTGCGTGATCTCAAGACAGGCTACGAAGCCGTCGAGGAACGAGCCCGTTTCGAGCTCGGTCTGACCAAGCCGGACGAAGTCTTCGTCCAGACTCCCCAGCAAAAATAAGTGGTTTGAAGTGAAGTTCACCCGGCCCGTCGGGCAGGGATGCGTTCGTTCGTGTGTCGGGTGATCGGGCGCGGGATCAACCCGCCTTGCGGCTCATCGCTTCGATGGCTGCGAGCAAGCCGACGGTGGAGCCGTCGCGCTGGCGGTCGGAGCTGGCCTCGATGTCCCGGGCCATGTTCTTGCCCAGCTCCACGCCGTACTGATCAAAGCTGTTGATGCCCCAGATCCAGCCCTGAACGAAGACCTTGTGCTCGTAGAGCGCCAGGATCTGCCCGAGGGTGAAGGGTGTGACCGACGGCATCAGCAGCGTGGTGCTGGGCTGGTTGCCGGCGCACACCAGATGGGGTGCGAGACGCTCCACCTCGGCATCGTCGATGCCACGGGCGCGCAGTTCGGCGCGGGCTTCGTCCAGCGTGCGACCCAGCATCAGCGCGGCGGACTGGGCCAGGGCGTTGCCGAACAGGCTGCGGTCGGTGGCCGAAGGCGTTGCGCAGATGGGCAGCACGAAGTCGAACGCCACCTTTCGGGTGCCCTGGTAGAACAGCTGGTGGTAAGCGTGCTGGCCCACGGTGCCGGGGCCGCCGAAGATGATCGGCGCCGTCTGCCAGCTCACCGGTTGCCCCTGGTGATCCACCGACTTGCCGTTGCTTTCCATCTCCAGCTGCTGAAGATAGGCCGGCAGGCTGCGCAGGCGGTGGCTGTAGGGCAGCACCGCGTGGCCGTCGAGCCCGAGGAAGGTGGCGTTCCAGATGCCGAGGAGGGCGGTGATCACCGGCAGGTTGGCGGCGAACGGGGCGCTGGCGAAGTGGGTGTCCATGCTGCGACCGCCGGCGAGGAAGTCGTCGAAGACCTCGGTGCCGAACGCCAGCATCAGCGGCAGGCCGATGGCCGACCATACCGAAAAACGTCCGCCGATCCATTCGGGCATCGGGAAGGTGGTGTCTTCGGCGATGCCGAAGGCAACGGCCGCGGCCACGTTGTTGCTGATCGCCACGAAATGCCGGCTGTGGTCTGCATCGGCGCCCAGTGCGGCGGCCAGCCAGGCACGCGCGGCGCGGGCATTGAAGAGCGTCTCGGCGGTGGAGAAGCTCTTCGAGGCGACGATGAACAGGGTTTCGGCCGGGTTGGCGCGGTCGAGGATCGCGCGGATCTCGGTGTCGTCCACGTTTGCGGCGAACGACAGTTCAAGCCGCGTCGGCTGCGACGGGGAGAAGGCTTCGGCGAGGAGACGCGGACCAAGATCCGAACCACCGATGCCCAGATGCACCACGTGGCGGATCGGCTGGCCGGTAGCGCCCACGAATTCGCCGGCGTGCACCTGCGCCACGAAGGTATCGAGGCGCTTGCGGGTGGCGGCGATCTCAGCCCGGGCTGCGGCCGGCGTGAGTTCGAACATGCGCGCAGCGCAGTGCAGGGCGGCGCGATTTTCGGTGAAATTGACCGGCTCGCCGGACAGCATCGCGGCGATGCCATCCTTCAGTCCGGCCTCGTCGGCGAGGGCGAGCAGTTCGGCCATCGCCGACGACGTGATGCGCTGCTTGGAGTAATCGAGCAGAAGGCCGTCGGCAGCACACGAGAAGCGCTCGAAGCGCGTCGCATCACCCGCGAAGAGATCGCGCATGGTGGTGTCGCCAATGGCATCACGGTGGCCTTGCAGGGCCTGGGCTGCGCGGCTCGCGTCGAGCCGGAAATGGGCGCGATCAGTCACGGTTGTAGAGTTTGAAGGTCTCGGCCTTGCGGCCGCAACCGAGGCGCCGCTCCCAGATCAGACTCCCTTCGCCACGGACCTTCTGAGCCTGGCTGCTGGTGGCGTAGGTGAGCAGCAGCTTGCACTCGCCGCCACTGGCATTGGGCACCGTGCGGATGCCGGCGAAGTAGTCGAGGGCGGCCCGCTGGGTGTCACCCAGGCCGCGTCGTGCGATGCAGCTGGTGGGCTGGCCCGCCAGGGCAACCTTCAGCTCGGCGGCAACGGGCTGGTAGTTCTTGGTGTAGGCAAACCAGGGCTGCCACAGGATGACGGCAAGGCACCACAGCAGCGTGATGCCGAACGCCCAGTTGGTGGTGCCGCGGGCGGGCGTTCGGCGCACGAACAGCGGCATGACCAGCAGCGCAATGCTGATGAGCACGCCGATCAGCGTTCCGCCGACCAGGCTGTCGCGGGGGAAATCCGGGGCCATCTTGGCGACCGAACGGGCAAGGCCCGGCGGCCAACCGAAGTGCAGCGCGCTCCATCCCGCCCACACCAGCAGGGCGAAGAAGGCGAAAGCCATGATGCCGAACCAGTCGAAGGCGTTCGCTGCGCCCCGGCGCAGGCTGGAGACGCCCAGGGCAGCGAGCAGCGCCAGCGGCGGCAGCACCGGCAGCATGTTGGCCGGGCGCAGGTTGCCGGTGGTGGCAACCAGCAGGATCGCCAGCAGGCTGGCCATGAGCGGAAGCGCCAGCGGTGGCGTGGCCAGGGTGTGCCGGTTGCGCCACACCGCCCAGCCGGCGATCGGCCACAGGGGCCAGGCGAACCAGCCGGCCAGCTGGAGCAGCTTGCCGAAATCGGCCAGATGGTAGGCGTGGGGCGTGTTGGTGGTGAGTTCGTTGGCCCACCAGGCGGCGAGGGCGTCGGGGTTGGACACGGCGACCGAGCCCAGCCATGCGCCGGCGATCGCGCAGGCTGTCATCAGACCAAGGGCGATGCCGGTGACGACGGTGCGGTTGCGGCAGCTGGGGCACAGCATGGGTGCGACCAGCAGCACGGGCACGGTGAGCACCACGCCGGGCAGGCCGCCGGCAAGGAAGGCGAGCCCACTGCCAAGACCGGCCTGGAGCCCGCCGCGGATCGGACGTTCGGCCAGCTGACCAAGGCCGGCGTAACACACGGCCATGCCGGCGAGCTGGGCGAGGATGGGCTGGGTTTCGTGGGCGTGGACGACGAGGCCGACGGCGCCGAGGGCCAGCAGGATCGCCGGCGCGAAGGCGGTTTCGCCATACAGGCGACGGGCGGCGATGCCTGTCCAGTAAAGGAAGGCGGCGGTGAACAGGCTGCTGGCGAGGCGGGCTGCGTCGTGGATCGGCAGCAGGCCGCCGAGGAGCTTGGCCAGGATGGCGCCGGCCCAGTAGTAGAGCGGCGGGAAGTCGTGGAAGGCTTCGCCGGCGATCTCGGGCATCAGCCAGCTGCCACGGGTCAGGATGGCGTGGATCGGGCCCAGGTGGGTGAGATCGTCACCCCGCCACGGTAGATGCCCGGTGGTGCCCACCAGCAGATAGACGGCGATGAGCACGGCCAGAGGCCAGCCGGTAACCGGCGCCGGCAGGGAAAGGCGGGGGGCGTCGTGGGGCATGGGTGCTCGATCTGAGGGCGGTGGGTGTGCAACCGGCAATAAAAAAGGCAGCCTCGGCTGCCTTTTTCGGACGATGCCGGCGTTGGGCGAATATTAGCCCAGGCGCTGCACGGAACCGTACTTCTGACGGAAGCGCTCAACGCGACCCGCGGTGTCAACGATCTTCTGCTTGCCGGTGTAGAACGGGTGGCAGGCAGAGCACACTTCCACGTGGTACTGGGGCTTGCCCATCGTGGAGCGGGTGGTGAAAGTGTTGCCGCAGGAGCAAGTCACTTGCACTTCTTTGTAATTCGGGTGGGTATCGGCTTTCATCGCTTGGTCCTTTGGGAAGTACACGTGGGTGGTGAATTTGGCCACCCGGAAAACACAGCATTCTGAACTACTTCAGCGCCTTAGGCAAGAAAACCGGCAAGATTTATAAAAATCGCGCGACAAAGGCGCCGACGCAGCCTGAAGGCAGCGGCAGCCAGACTCGGTGATCGCTGCCGGGCACCCGCTCGACAGGCTCGCCGGCGGCGTCGATCAGGCGTTCGACGCGGATCTCGGCGTTGCCGGAAGGGTGGATCAGCTCGAGCCGATCACCTACCGAAAACGCGTTTTTCGAGGCGATTTCGGCGAGGCCACGCTCGGCGTCGTAGCCCACCACGTCGCCCACGTACAGGCTGCGGTTGGATTCGGAGTGGCCGCGCAGGTAGTTCTGCATCTCGTGGGGTGTGTGGCGCTGGTAGAAGCCGTCGGTGTAGCCCCGGTTGGCGAGGCCCTCGAGCTGGCCCAGCAGCGCCGGGTCGAGGCCGCGGCCGGCGAAGGCGTCGTCGATGGCCTGGCGGTAGGCCTGGCTGGTGCGGGCGACGTAGTAGGGGCTCTTGGTGCGGCCTTCGATCTTGAAGGAGTCGATGCCGATCTCGGTGAGCCGCTGGACGTGTTCGATTGCGCGCAGATCCTTGGAGTTGAGGATGTAGGTGCCGTGCTCGTCCTCTTCGATGGGCATGTAGTCGCCGGCCCGCTTCTGCGGTTCTTCGAGCAGATAGACGTCGCCGCTGCTGCAGGTCTTGGCCTCGTGGGTCTTGAAATCCCAGCGGCACGAGTTGGTGCAGGTGCCCTGGTTGGGGTCGCGGTGGTTGAAGTAGCCGGAGAGCAGGCAGCGGCCGGAATAGGCGATGCACAGGGCGCCGTGGATGAAGACTTCGAGTTCGGTGTCGGGGCAGTCCTGGCGGATGCTGGCGATTTCGTCGATGGAGAGCTCCCGCGACAGGATCACCCGCGAGATGCCGGCCATCTTCCAGAAGCGCACTGCGGCGGCATTGACCGTGTTGGACTGCACCGACAGGTGGATGGGCATCTCGGGGAAGTTCTCGCGGACCATCAGGATCAGGCCCGGATCGGACATGATCAGCGCGTCGGGCTTGAGGGCGATGACCGGGGCGATGTCCTTGATGAAGGTCTTGATCTTGGCGCCGTGGGGATAGATGTTGGCGACCACGTAGAAGTGCTTGCCCTGGCTGTGGGCGCGGTGGATGCCGTCGGCGAGGACGGGCAGGTCGCCGAAATCGTTGTTGCGCACGCGCAGGGAGTAACGCGGCTGGCCGGCGTAGATGGCGTCGGCACCGAAGGCGAAGGCGGTGTCGAGCATCGCCAGGGAGCCGGCGGGGGCGAGGAGTTCGGGTTTCTTGCGGGACATGGAATCTCTGTTCGGGGAGGGGCCTGGGGGCGGATGCGGCAATTCTTGCCGTCTTGTCGTGGGCCTTGCGGTGGATCAGCGGTAGGTGTCGACGACCGCGTTCCAGCGGGCTAGCACTGGGCTTTGGGCCTTGAGGTTGTTCTGGAGCATCTGCTCGGCCATTTCGAGCATGGCTTTTTGTTCCTTGCCGAGGAACTGGAGCTGCTGGGTGTCGAGATGGACGAGCAGGTCGCCGGGCTTGCGGCGGCCGCGGCCAGGAAAACCGGCGCCGGCCACGCGGAGCTCGGGGCTGGTGGCGGCTTCAGGGAGCAGCACCTCGCGCACGCCGTCGAGGGTGGGCACGTCGATGCTGCCGCCCGCCAGCACGCGGAAAACACTCACCGGCACGGTGACGTGGATGTCGTGGCCATCGAGGCGGAACAGCGGGTGCGGATGGGTGCGCAGGGTGAGGTAGAGGTCGCCCGGCTCGCCGTCGTCGGGCGCGGGGCCGCCCTGGCCACTGATGCGGAGTTCTTCGCCCGGGAGCATGGCGGGCGGAACGCTGACGGCCAACTGCCGGTCGGCCGGGTTCCAGCCGCGGCCTTCGCAGCTCGGGCAGCGGGTGTCGGTGGTGAAGCCCTTGCCGTGGCAGTGGGAGCAGGACTTGAGCCCGCCGCCGCTGCGCACCCGGCCGCTGCCGTGGCAGTGGCTGCACATGCTGGTGCGGCCATAGCTGCGGTGGCCGCTGCCGTTGCAATCGTTGCAGGGCTCGCGGCCTTCGACGGTGACGGTGACGGTGGCGCCCCGGGCGGCATCGAGGAGGTCAACAAAGACCTCCTGACGGCGATCCTCGCCTTTGGGCTTGGCAGATTTGCGCGGCGGTTCCGGGGTGGTGTCTTCGTCGTCCGACGCGTCGACGGGCTTCTGGGTTAGGCGTTCGAAGGCCTGGCGGACGAGGCGGAACTGGTCCTGGGCCTGGGGGTCGGGGTTGCGATCCGGGTGCCAGCGCATCGCCAGGCGCTTGTAGGCGCGCTTGATTTCGGCGACGGTGGCATCGGGATCAACCCCTAGGATCTGGTGGGCGTTGCGGGCGGGCATCCCGCCATTTTAATCGGCCCCGCCGGTGGGCGGGGGGCGATTGTTGGGGGGTGAGCGGGTGGGCTCAGTTCCGGTCGCTCTTCCGCCTGTCCTGTCGGCATTCGTTGATGCAGTGCACGGTGCCGTCTTCCTGGGCGACTTCCAGCTTCACGGCAAAGCCCCACAGGCGGGCGACGTGCTTGAGGACTTCGTCGTTGTCGCCGGAGAGCGGGCGGCGCTGGTACATCTGGTGCCGAAGGGTGAGGGAGCGGTCGCCGCGCAGGTCGACGTTCCAGACCTGCAGGTTGGGTTCGCGGCTGCCCAGGTTGTAGTTGTCGGAGAGGATCTCGCGCACCCGCCGGTAGCCGGATTCGTCGTGGATGGCGGAGATCTTGAGCTTGCTGTCCTTGTCGTCGTCGAGGATGGCGAAGAGGCGGAAATCGCGCATCACCTTGGGCGACAGGAACTGGGCGACGAAGCTCTCGTCCTTGAAGTTGCGCATGGCGAAGTCGAAGGTCTCGCGCCAGTTGCTGCCCGCGATGTCCGGGAACCAGTAGCGGTCTTCTTCGGTGGGGGCTTCGCAGATGCGGCGGATGTCCTGCCACATGGCAAAACCCAGGGCGTAGGGGTTGAGGCCGCGATACCAGGGCTCGTTGTAGCTGGGTTGATAGACGACGTTGGTGTGGGAGTGCAGGAACTCCATCATGAAGCTGTCGGTGAGCAGCCCCTCGTCGTACATCGTGTTGAGCAGGGTGTAGTGCCAGTAGGTGGCCCAGCCTTCGTTCATCACCTGGGTCTGGCGCTGGGGGAAGAAGTATTGGCCTATCTTGCGCACGATCCGCACGATTTCGCGCTGCCAGGGCTCGAGGAGCGGGGCGTTCTTCTCGATGAAGTAGAGGAGGTTCTCCTGGGGCTCGGGCGGGAAGCGCCGGGCCTCGACGGTGGCGGCGCGCTGCTGCTGGGCGGGCAGGGTGCGCCACAGGTCATTGACCTGACTTTGCAGGTATTCGGCGCGTTCCCGCTGGCGGGTGAGCTCTTTATCCAGCGAGAGCTTGGCGGGGCGCTTGTAGCGATCCACGCCGACGTTCATTAGCGCGTGGCAGGAGTCGAGGAGGAGTTCGACTTCCTCTTCGCCGTAGCGCTCTTCGCATTCGGTGAGGTAGTTCTTGGCGAAGAGGAGGTAGTCGACGATGGCGTCGGCGTTGGTCCACTGGCGGAACAGGTAGTTGCCCTTGAAAAAACTGTTGTGGCCGTAGGCGGCGTGGGCGATCACCAGGGCCTGCATCGTCATGGTGTTCTCTTCCATGAGATAGGCGATGCAGGGGTTGGAGTTGATGACGATCTCGTAGGCGAGGCCCATCTGCCCGCGGCGATAGCCCTTTTCGGTCTGCAGGAAGCTCTTGCCGAACGACCAGTGGTGGTAATTGACGGGCATGCCGACGGACGAGTAGGCGTCCATCATCTGTTCGGAGGTGATGACCTCGATCTGGATGGGGTAGGTGTCGAGCCCGAAGCTGCGTGCCACGCGGTCGATCTCGGCGTGGTAGGTCTCGATGAGCTCGAAGGTCCATTCGCCGGGGGCGGGCAGGGGTTTCCTGCGCTTGGTTCTGGTCGCTGTGCTCATGCCAGTTTCTTCTTGAAGAGTTCGCGGAACACCGGGTAGATGTCGGGCAGGCCTTCGATATGCTGCATCGCGAAGTTGGGCTGCGCGCCGACCAGCTTTTCGTACTCGCGCCACAGGTTCTGCGGCTCGCCGGGGGTGATCTCGATGTAGGCGAAATACTGGAGGAAGGGCAGGATCGAACTGGCGAGCACCTCGCGGCAGTGGGGCGAATCGTTCTCCCAGTTGTCGCCATCGGAGGCCTGCGCGCCGTAGATGTTCCAGGCGCCGTTGGCGTAGCGCTCGTGGAGGATGTCCTTCATGAGCTCGAGGGCGCTCGATACCACGGTGCCGCCGGATTCGCGGGAGTGGAAGAAGTCTTCCTCGTTCACTTCCTTGGCCACGGTGTGGTGGCGGATGAAGACCACCTCGATGTGCTCGTAGGTGCGGGTGAGGAAGAGATACAGCAGCATGAAGAAGCGCTTGGCCGTGGCTTTCTTCTCTTCGTCCATCGAGCCCGACACGTCCATGATGCAGAACATCACCGCCTGGGTGGTTGGTTTGGGCACCTTGGTGCGGTTGTTGTAGCGCAGATCAAAGGTGTCGATGAAGGGGATCGCCTCGATCTTGGCACGGAGGATGCCGATCTCGTCCTTCAGCTTGACGACTTCGGGGTCGTCTTCCGGGTGTGTCAAAAGCAACTCTTCAAGTTGCTTTTGCAACTCACGCAGGCTGCCGCGGTAGGGCGACGACAGTGCCAGCCGGCGGCCGAGGGCGCCGCGCAGGGAGCGCACCACGTTGATGTTGGCTGGCGTGCCGTCGTTGGTGAAACCGGCGCGCTGGCTCTTGTATTCGTGGATGCGGGCGAGCTGGGTCTTGACCAGATTGGGTAGTGCCAGATCGTCGAAGAAGACGTCGAGGAACTCCTCGCGGGAGAGGTTGAAGACGAAATCGTCCTCGCCTTCGCCCTCGTTGCTGGCCTTGCCCTTGCCGGTGCCGCCACCGCCGCCGCCCTGCGGCCGGTTGATCTGGTCGCCGGTGGAGAACTGGTCGTTGCCGGTGAAGATGGTCTCCCACACCCCACCGCGCCCGTGATGAAACTGGGGCTCGGAGAGATCCTTTGCGGGGATGGAGACGCTCTCGCCGTTGTCCAGATCCTTGATGGAGCGGCCGGAGATGGCATCGGCCACCGCCTCGCGGATCTGGTGTTTGAAACGGCGCATGAACCTCTGCCGGTTCACAGCACTCTTGTTCTTGCTGTCGAACCGGCGATCGATGATTCGGACCATTCGGGCCTCGCGAACTGTTGACGTGCCGCCAGCCCGACGGGGCCGGCGGTCGTGCGGTCAGGACGACTTGCGGACGCGCAGATACCACTCGCAGAGCAAGCGGACCTGCTTCTCGGTGTAGCCCTTTTCGATCATGCGATTGACGAAGTTCTGGTGCTTCTTCTGCTCGTCGCCGCTGGCCTTGGCGTTGAAGCTGATGACGGGCAGCAGGTCTTCGGTGTTGGAGAACATCTTCTTCTCGATCACCGCGCGGAGCTTCTCGTAGCTGGTCCAGCTCGGGTTCTTGCCGTTGTTCTTGGCGCGGGCGCGGAGCACGAAGTTCACCACCTCGTTGCGGAAGTCCTTGGGGTTGCTGATGCCGGCCGGCTTCTCGATCTTCTCGAGCTCGTCGTTGAGCGCGTTGCGGTCGAGGATTTCGCCGGTGTTCTGGTCGCGGTATTCCTGGTCCTGGATCCAGAAGTCGGCGTAGGTCACGTAGCGGTCGAAGATGTTCTGGCCGTACTCGCTGTAGCTCTCGAGGTAGGCGGTCTGGATCTCCTTGCCGATGAACTCGGCGTAGCGCGGGGCGAGGAATTCCTTGATGAAGGCCAGGTACTTGGCTTCGTTCTCGGGCGGGTACTGCTCCTGGGCGATCTGCTGCTCGAGCACGTACATGAGGTGCACCGGGTTGGCGGCCACTTCCCGGTGATCAAAGTTGAACACCTTGGACAGCACCTTGAAGGCGAAGCGGGTGGAGAGGCCGTTCATGCCTTCGTCCACGCCGGCGTAGTCGCGGTATTCCTGGTAGCTCTTGGCCTTCGGATCGGTGTCCTTCAGGTTCTCGCCGTCGTACACCCGCATCTTGGAGAACAAGCTGGAGTTCTCGGGTTCCTTGACCCGCGACAGTACCGCAAACTGCGCCATCATCTTGAGGGTGTCGGGCGCGCAGGGGGCGTGGGACAGCGAACTGTTGGTGAGCAGCTTCTCGTAGATGCGCACCTCGTCCGACACCCGCAGGCAGTACGGCACCTTGACGGTGTAGATGCGGTCGAGGAAGGCCTCGTTGTTGCGGTTGTTCTTGAAGGCCGACCACTCGGATTCGTTCGAGTGCGCCATCACGATGCCGTCGAAGGGGATCGCACCGAAGCCTTCGGTGCCCTTGTAGTTGCCTTCCTGGGTGGCGGTGAGGAGCGGGTGCAGCACCTTGATCGGCGCCTTGAACATCTCGACGAACTCCAGCAGACCCCGGTTGGCGAGGCACAGGCCGCCGGAGTAGGAGTAGGCATCCGGGTCGTCCTGGGAATACTGCTCCAGCTTGCGGATGTCGATCTTCCCCACCAGCGACGAGATGTCCTGGTTGTTCTCGTCACCGGGTTCGGTCTTGGCCACGGCAACCTGGCGCAGCACCGACGGGCGCAGCTTGACCACCTTGAACCGGGTGATGTCGCCATTGAACTCGTGCAGGCGCTTGACCGCCCACGGGCTCATGATGGTGTTGAGGTAGCGCCGGGGGATGCCGTAGTCGTCTTCGAGGATCGCGCCATCCTCCTCCATGCTGAACAGCCCGAGGGGCGATTCATGCACCGGCGAGCCCTTGATGGCGTAGAAGGGGATCTTTTCGACTAGGCTCTTGAGTTTCTCGGCAAGAGAACTCTTGCCGCCGCCCACCGGCCCCAAGAGGTACAGGATCTGTTTCTTTTCCTCCAGACCCTGGGCTGCGTGTCGGAAATACGACACGATGTTCTCGATCGATTCCTCCATTCCGTAGAAATCCCGGAAGGCCGGATAGATCTTGATCATCTTGTTGGAAAAGATGCGCGAGAGGCGGGGGTCGAGACGGGTATCGACAAGCTCCGGCTCGCAGATCGCCTGGAGCATCCGCTCGGCGGAGCTGGCGTAAGCCATCTTGTCGGACTTGCACAGTTCCAGGTATTCCTGGACCGACATTTCCTCTTCCCGTGTTGTTTCGTAACGGGTCTGAAAGCTGGTGAAGATACTCATCTGATGTCTCCCGGGGGCAGGGCACCAGGCGCGGGTGCCGGTTTCGTCGTCGTCCAACAGCCTGGATAACGACACATTACGCAGAACGTTGAGCTGAGCACCTCGTCAGCTTGTGGGCATCCCATCAAGGCTTCGGAGTTCGGGTCATTACAGTTTGTGTGATAGCTGAAGATCAATTGGAGTTCCGTTGATCGAGCGGGAGTTTGTCACGGCTGTAGCGCCGAGACGACGCATCGGCGCGGCATTGCAGGCTGTGCTGCAAGCCATTTCATGTGCTGTGTTAGACTAAAGGTTTTTCCGACGACTTCATGGCAGTCGGGTTTGAGAAGGCACGAGTCTTGCTCTGTGTTCTCTGCCTGTGTCGTGAGGCGTTATTGTCAAGAACGATCAGGGAATTTTCATGAGCAACCAGGAAACCGTGGTGAGCGCACTCGAGCGCCGTATCGATATGTCCGTGCCGCTGGCTGAAATCGACAAGGACGTGGATGCCCGTCTGAAGAAGATGGCTCGCACCGTCAAGATGCCGGGATTCCGTCCGGGGAAGGTCCCGTTCCGGATGGTCGCGCAGACCTACGGCCCGCAAGCCCGTTCCGAAGCCATCGGCGCCGCTGTCGAGCGCGTCCTTGGCGAACAGATCCGCGCCCTGAACGTGCGCGTTGCCGGCTACCCGAACATCGAGCCGAAGGAAGCCACTGGCTCCGAAGCCCTGGAATTCACCGCCGTCTTCGAGGTCTACCCGGATGTGGTGATCGCCGACGTGAGCGGCCAGGAAGTCGAGCGCCCGCAACTCGAAGTGACCGACGCCGAAGTGGACAAGACCCTCGACGTCCTGCGCAAGCAGCGCACCACTTTCGTGCAGGCCGAGCGTGCCGCCCAGGACGGCGACCGTGTGGTGGTCGATTTCACCGGCCGCAAGGATGGTGTCGAGTTTGAAGGTGGCAAGGCGACCGATTTCGCCTTCGTGATCGGCGGCGGCCAGATGCTCAAGGATTTCGAAACCGCCACCCTGGGCCTCGCTGCCGGCGAGTCCAAGACTTTCGACATGACCTTCCCGGCTGACTACCACGCCGCTAACCTGGCCGGCCAGACCGTCCAGTTCGACGTGGCCGTGAAGAAGGTTGAAGCGCCGCAGCTGCCGGAAGTCGACGCCGAGTTCGCCAAGTCCCTGGGCATCGCCGACGGCGACGTGACCAAGATGCGCGAAGAGGTGAAGGCCAACCTGGAGCGCGAAGTGAAGCGTCGCATCCAGGCCAAGATCAAGGAGCGCGTCATGAACGTGCTGATCGAGACCCACCCGATCGAAGTGCCGAAGGCCCTCGTCGCTCAGGAATCCCAGACGCTTGCCGAAAATGCCAAGCGTGACTTCGAAGCCCGCGGCATGCAGACCAAGGACCTCCCGATCGACGCCAGCTGGTTCGGCGAGCAGGCGGCCCGCCGCGTCAAGCTCGGCCTGATCATGTCCGAGCTCGTGAAGAGCAAGGAGCTGTTTGCCAAGCCGGAACAGATCCGTGCCACCATTGAAGACTTCGCAGCCAGCTACGAAGATCCGAGCGAAGTGGTCGGCTGGTACTACTCCCAGCCCCAGCGTCTGGCCCAGGCCGAAGCGCTGGTGATCGAGGACAATGTGGTGGAGTGGGTCGTGAGCAACGCCAAGACGACCGACAAGGCCATCTCTTTTGACGAACTTATGGGCAATGCGGCTTAATTCCGCGGAAAGCGACAGGAAATGAATCCATTGACACCCCCGTTTTCTCGTAGTGACTGGGATCCGGTCGGTCTCGGCCTGATCCCGATGGTGGTCGAGCAGAGCGGTCGCGGCGAGCGTTCGTACGACATCTACTCGCGCCTGCTCAAGGAGCGGGTGGTGTTTCTGGTCGGGCCCGTCAATGACGTGACCGCCAACCTGATCGTGGCCCAGTTGCTGTTCCTTGAATCCGAAAACCCGGACAAGGACATCTTCTTCTACATCAACTCTCCGGGTGGCTCGGTCACGGCCGGCATGGCGATCTACGACACCATGCAGTTCATCAAGCCGGACGTGAGCACCCTGTGCATCGGGCAGGCGGCCAGCATGGGCGCCTTCCTGCTTGCATCCGGAGCCAAGGACAAGCGATTCTCGCTGCCGAACTCACGCATCATGATTCATCAGCCGCTGGGTGGTTTCCAGGGCCAGGCCTCGGACATCGAGATCCACGCCCGCGAGATCCTGTCCCTGCGCGCCAAGCTCAACGACATGCTCGCCAAGCACACCGGCCAGCCTGTCGAAGCCATCGAAAAGGACACGGATCGCGACAACTTCATGTCGGCGGAAGAGGCCGTGCGTTACGGCATCGTCGACAAGGTTCTCACCAGCCGCGCCGACGTGGCTTGATCGGTTTCAAGCATCCAGTACAGAGAGGAAGGCAGTAATGGCGGACAAGAAAACGAGCGGCGAAAAGCTCCTGTATTGCTCGTTCTGCGGCAAGAGCCAACACGAGGTCCGCAAGCTGATCGCGGGTCCGTCCGTGTTCATCTGCGACGAGTGCATCGAGCTGTGCAACGACATCATTCGCGACGAAATTACTGCGGACACCGGAAGCGCCAAGGGCATCAAGGGTGAACTCCCGTCCCCGCGCGAGATCTCCGAGATCCTCGACCAGTACGTGATCGGTCAGAGCGCGGCCAAGCGCATCCTCTCCGTGGCGGTGTACAACCACTACAAGCGGCTGCGCCACCTCTCCAAGACCCACGACGAAGTCGAACTCTCGAAGAGCAACATCCTGCTGGTCGGCCCGACCGGTTCGGGCAAGACTCTTCTTGCCCAGACCCTGGCCCGCCTGCTCAACGTGCCCTTCGTGATGGCCGATGCCACCACCCTCACCGAGGCTGGCTACGTGGGCGAGGATGTCGAGAACATCATCCAGAAGCTGCTCCAGAAGTGCGACTACGAAGTGGACAAGGCCCAGCAGGGCATCGTCTACATCGACGAGATCGACAAGATCTCCCGCAAGTCCGACAACCCGTCGATCACCCGTGACGTGTCCGGCGAGGGCGTGCAGCAGGCGCTGCTCAAGCTCATCGAAGGCACCATCGCGTCGGTGCCGCCGCAAGGTGGCCGCAAGCACCCGAACCAGGATTTCGTGCAGGTGGATACCACGAACATCCTGTTTGTCTGTGGCGGCGCCTTCGACGGTCTCGACAAGGTGATCCGCAACCGTACCGAGCAGGTCGGCATCGGTTTCGGTGCCGAGGTGAAGAGCCGCGAGAGCAAGAACGTCTCCGAATCCCTGCGCAATGTCGAACCCGAAGATCTGATCAAGTTCGGCCTCATCCCCGAACTCATCGGTCGTCTGCCGGTGGTCGCCACGCTGCAGGAACTCGACGAGGACGCGCTCATCCAGATCCTCATCGAACCGAAAAACGCCCTGATCAAGCAATATCAGAAACTGTTTTCGATGGAAGGCGTCGAACTCGAGGTGCGGCCGGCGGCGCTTCAGGCCATTGCCCGCAAGGCGCTCAAGCGCAAGACCGGTGCCCGCGGTCTGCGTTCGATCCTTGAAGCGACGCTGCTCGACACCATGTACGACTTGCCGTCCATGGAAAACGTGTCCAAAGTCGTGGTCGACGAAGGCATGATCGATGGCGGCGCCCAGCCGATCCTGATCTACGCCGATCAACCCAAGGTCTCCGGCTCCAACTGAAATCAGGCAGAAGAAGTTTCATCCGACTGCTTGAATTGATGTCGCTGAGGCCCCATATGGGGCCTTAGTGCCTTTAAAGGAATAATCATGTCGAGCACGCTTGACCTCTCCGAAGACCAAGTCGAACTGCCGCTGCTGCCGCTGCGCGACGTCGTCGTCTTCCCGCACATGGTGATCCCGCTGTTCGTGGGTCGCCCCAAGTCCATCAAGGCGCTCGAGAACGCCATGGAGGCCGGCAAGAGCATCCTGCTGGTCGCCCAGAAGTCTGCCGCCAAGGACGAACCCTCGGCTGACGATCTCTACGATCTGGGCTGCATCGCCAACATCCTGCAGATGCTCAAGCTGCCCGACGGCACCGTGAAGGTGCTGGTTGAAGGCGTGCAGCGCGCCCGCGTGGTGTCGGTCGAAGACCTGCGCACCCTGTTCGTCGCCAAGGCCCAGCCGATGCCCGCCGCCGAGACGCCGGACAACGAGGTCGAGGCCATGCGCCGGGCGATCATCAGCCAGTTCGACCAGTACGTTAAGCTCAACAAGAAGATCCCGCCGGAGATCCTCAGCTCCCTGTCGGGCATCGAGGAGCCGGGCCGGCTGGCAGACACCATCGCCGCCCACCTGCCGCTCAAGCTCGAACAGAAGCAGGAAATCCTCGAGATGTTCGACCCGGGCGAGCGCCTCGAGCGCCTGCTCAACCAGCTCGAAACCGAACTCGACATCCTTCAGGTTGAAAAGCGCATCCGTGGCCGCGTCAAGCGCCAGATGGAGAAGAGCCAGCGCGAGTACTACCTGAACGAACAGGTCAAGGCCATCCAGAAGGAGCTCGGCGAAGGCGAGGACGGCGCCGATCTCGAGGAGATGGACAAGAAGATCAAGGCCGCCGGCATGACCAAGGAAGCCATGGCCAAGGCCCAGGCCGAGCTGAAGAAGCTGCGCCTGATGTCGCCCATGTCGGCCGAAGCCACCGTGGTCCGCAATTACATCGAGACCCTGGTCGGCCTGCCCTGGAAGAAGAAATCCCGCATCAGCAAGGATCTGGCCGAAGCCGAAAAGGTGCTCGACACCGAGCACTACGGCCTCGAGAAGGTCAAGGAACGCATCCTTGAATACCTTGCCGTGCAGCAGCGCGTCGACAAGCTCAAGGCACCGATCCTGTGCCTCGTCGGCCCCCCGGGCGTCGGCAAGACCTCCCTCGGCCAGTCGGTGGCCCGCGCCACCAACCGCAAGTTCGTGCGCATGAGCCTCGGCGGCGTGCGGGACGAAGCCGAGATCCGCGGCCACCGTCGCACCTACATCGGTTCGATGCCGGGCAAGATCCTGCAGAACATGTCCAAGGTTGCCGTGCGCAACCCGCTGTTCCTGCTGGATGAAGTGGACAAGATGGGCCAGGACTTCCGCGGCGATCCGTCGTCGGCGCTGCTGGAGGTGCTCGACCCCGAACAGAACTCGACCTTCGTCGACCACTACATCGAAGTGGAATACGACCTGTCGGATG
>NZ_CALAYQ010000203.1:0-33270 GCF_937894855.1 uncultured Zoogloea sp. | reverse complement strand
AGAACATGTCCCAGCGCGCCGCCGAGATGCTCCGCGAGGATCTGGAATCCCGCGGCCCGGTGCGCCTGTCCGAGGTCGAGGCCGAGCAGAAGGAAATCCTCAAGACGGCCCGCCGTCTGGCTGAGGAAGGCCAGATCGCGCTGTCCAGCGGAGGCGGCGACGATGCCTTCGTGTAAAGGCGGAGCGCTGCGATGAGCCCGACCCAGGCATCCGGCGCCTACCGGCGCTGGCAGCTGCCGTCCTTCGACGAGCCCCTGATGCCGGCGCCCGTGGACGACGCCCCTGCCCTCGCCGCCGAACCCGAGCCCGAACCGCTACCGCCCGAACCCGTCTTCGAGGCGCCCGTCGAGCTCGAGCCCGAGATTCCGATCCCCGAACCGCACATCCACCTGCCCACCGCCGACGAGATCGAGCGCATCCACGAGGAGGCCCGCAAGGAAGGCTACGACGCCGGCTACGAGGAGGCCACGGCCCGCGGGCGGATGGAGGCAATGCAGCTCCACGGCCTGGTGCAGAGCCTCGAGAACGCCATGACCAGCCTCGACCAGGAAGTGGCCGACGAGATCCTCGCCGTCGCCATCGAGGTGGCCCGCCAGATGGTGCGCCACAGCCTGGCCCACAACCCCGAATCCGTCGCCGAACTGATCCGCGAGGCCCTGCTGCAGTTGCCCCAGGCCCACGCCATGGTGCATCTCAACCCCGAAGACCTGGCGATGGTGCGCGACTACCTGGGCGAGCAGCTCACCCACGGCGGCCACCGGCTGGTGGAAGACGCCAGCATCGCCCGTGGCGGCGCGCGCATCGAAGCGGCCGGCAGCCAGATCGACGCCACCCTGCAGACCCGCTGGCGCCGCATCATGGACAACCTCGGCCGCAACATCCTGTGGGATGGGGACGGCAGCTGATGGACCACGGCACCGAAACCTGGCGCGCCTACCTCGCCGACAGCCGCAAGCTGGTGGGCGCCACCGCCCCTTATCAGCTGTCCGGCCGCCTCACGCGCATCAACGGGCTGGTGATGGAAGCCTCCGGGCTCAAGCTGCCGCTGGGCTCCGGCTGCCGCATCGTGATCCCGGGCGGCGCCTCGGTGGAGGCCGAAGTGGTGGGCTTTCACGGAGAAAAAATCTTCCTGATGCCCACCGACGACGTGTTCGGTCTGGCGCCCGGCGCCCAGGTGCTGCCCGTCGAGCCAACCCAGCCGCCGCTCATCGCCGGCGAACGCATCGAACCGCGCCGTCGCGCCTCCGACCGCGCCAAACACCTTCCGATGGGCGACGAACTACTCGGCCGCGTCGTCGACGGCGCCGGCCGCCCGCTCGACGGCCTCGGCCCGCTGGCGGTGCGCCACAGCCGCTCGCTCCAGGCGCGGCCGATCAACCCGCTGCAGCGCGCGCCCATCAGCCAGTCGCTGGATGTCGGCATCCGCGCCATCAACGGCCTGCTCACCGTCGGCCGCGGCCAGCGGATGGGCCTGTTTGCCGGCTCCGGCGTGGGTAAATCGGTGCTCATCGGCATGATGGCCCGCTACACCGCCGCCGACGTGATCGTCGTCGGGCTGATCGGCGAACGGGGCCGCGAAGTGAAGGAGTTCATCGAGCACAACCTGGGCCCCGAGGGCCTGGCCCGCTCGGCGGTGATCGCCGCCCCGGCCGACTGCAGCCCGCTGATGCGCCTGCAGGGCGCCTCCTACGCCACCACGGTGGCCGAGTACTTCCGCGACCAGGGCAAGCAGGTGCTGCTGATCATGGATTCCCTCACCCGCTACGCCATGGCCCAGCGCGAGATTGCGCTCGCCATCGGCGAACCGCCGGTCACCCGCGGCTACCCGCCATCGGTGTTCGCCCGCCTGCCGGCGCTCGTCGAACGGGCCGGCAACGGGCCGGAAGGCGGCGGTTCGATCACCGCCTTCTACACCGTGCTCGCCGAGGGCGACGACCAGCAGGATCCGATCGCCGACTCCGCCCGAGCGATCCTCGACGGCCACATCGTGCTGTCCCGCAACCTCGCCGACCAGGGCCACTACCCCGCCATCGACATCGAACAGTCGATCTCCCGGGCCATGCACAACCTCGTCAAGAGCCAGCACTTCGACATGGTGCGGCGCTTCAAGCAGCTGTTCTCCCGTTACCAGCGCTCCCGCGACCTGATCGCCGTGGGTGCCTATCACGCCGGCTCCGACCCGGTGCTCGACCAAGCCGTGGCCATGTATCCACGGCTCGAAGCCTTCCTGCAGCAACGCATCGAAGAGTGCGAACCCTACGAATCCGCCGTTGAAAAGCTCCACGCCCTTTTCGGAGCCACGCCATGAGCAGCCTTCACACCCCCCGGCGCCCGAAAGGTGATGTCACCCCGCCCCTAAAGATTCCCGTCCCCTGCCCGATAACGCCGAAGGAACGTGAAGATGACTGAGCGGTTCCCGCTGCAAACCCTGCTGGATCTGGCGAACAGCCGCATGGACGACGCCGCGCGCAAGCTCGGCGAGCTCATTGCGAGCGAACACGCCGTGGAGGAAAAACTCGCCCTGCTGGTGGACTATCGCAAGGAATACCAGGCCCGCTTCGTTGAAGCGGCCCGCAACGGCATCGGCCCCGACGCCTGGCGCAACTTCAGCGCCTTCCTCGGCAAGCTCGATGACGCGATCGCCCAGCAGCAGCGCCTTGTCTCCGACTCCAGGCAGCGCACCGAGCAGGGCCAGCAAGCCTGGGTGGATCAGCGCAACAAGGTGAAGGCCTTCGACACCCTGTCGCACCGCCACCAAAGCGAGCAGGCCCGCAAGGAAGCCAAGCAGGAACAGCGGCTCACCGACGAACACGCCGCCAAGCAATTCCGCGATCGCCCCCAAGAGGAGTGATCCGCCCGGGCGCAGCCCTGGCACGTGGCTTGCTGGGTAACGTAGGTCAGCATCCTCACCAGGACTCAACATCATGCCCGGACCGGCCCTGAACCCGATCGCCAACACTGCGCCCGTCGCCTCCGTCAAAACCGCCACCGGCACGCGCCCCGACGCGTCCGCCGAGCCCGGCAAGGCGGACGCGCCCGAGCAGGGTTTCGCCTCCGAACTGAAACGCCAGATGCGCGGCGAATCCAGCCCCGACGAGGCCGCCTCCAGCGACGCCAGGGCCGCCGCCGCGAGCGACGAGGCCGCCAAGCCCACCGAAGACGCGGCCCAGGCCCAGTCGCCCACCGCGCCGGCCGATCTATCCGCACTGCTGGCCGGCGCCGCTGCCGCCGCCAACGCCATCCCGACGCCGCTGCCCCGCACCACCGCCAGCGTCACGCCGGACACCGCCAAAGGCGCCATCGACACCACCGCGAGCCTCAGCGTCGATGGCGGCGAGGCCGGCAAGCTCAGCCAAGGGCTGACCGATCTGGCGGCCGACGCGGCAAATCTTGCCGGCCACCATGCCGCACCTGCCGGTCCGGATGCCACCCCCGCCCCCAAGACACCGCCGGCCGACCTCGCTGGCACAGACGCCATCACCAGCAGCCGCCACGGCCCCGAAACCGGCGCCGACGTGGCCGCTGCCCCCACCAACAACTTCGCGGCGATCCACGCGGCGGCCCTTGCCAACCTGCGGGGAGAAAGCGCCCAGCCAGTCGCAAGCCCGGTGCCCCTGCACGTCGCCACCCCGGCCGGCGCTCCCGGCTGGCCCGAAGAAGTGGGCAACCGGGTGAGCTGGATGGTCGGCCAGTCGGAAAGCCACGCCGAGCTCACCCTCACCCCGCCCCAGCTGGGCAAGGTGGAGGTGTCGATCACCATCAGCGGCGACCAGACCACTGCGCAGATCGTCGCCGCCACGCCGGCCGCCCGCGACCTGATCGAACAGAGCCTGCCCCGCCTGCGCGAGGTGCTGGAGCAGAGCGGCATCAACCTGGGCCAGACCGACGTGGGCACCTCCGGCCAGCCCGACGGCTCCGGCGAAGGGCGCCGCGGCGGGCAGTTCAACCCCTCGCGCGGCAGCAACGAGATCGGCGTCAGCACCGCCGCCGCCAGCCCCTGGCTGCGGCGCGCAGAAGGATTGGTGGATACGTTCGCCTGAATCGCCACAAATGACGGGGGCTTTGGCCCCTATTCGAGGCTTGCCGGGCGGACGTGATGGATAACAATGCATTGAGATAAGGAGAAATCCAGCATGTCGAAAGCACCGGCCAAAGCCGAAGCCGCCGAAGGCGAAGCCCCTGCCAAGGGGGGCAAGAAGAAGCTCATCATCATCATCGTTGCCGTCCTGATCCTGGCGATCGCGGGCGGCGCTGCCTTCATGCTGCTCGGCAAGAAGAAGCACGCCGAGGGCGAGGAAGAGGAAGAGCCGGTGTCCCACGAGCCGCCGAAGGTGAAGGTCGACCCGTCCAAGCCGCCGGTCTTCGTGCAGCTCGAGCAGTTCACGGTCAACCTGTCCCCCGAAGAGGGCGACCACTTCCTGCAGGCCACGATGGTGCTGCGGGTGTCCGACGCCAAGGTGGGCGATTCGCTCAAGCTCTACATGCCCGAACTCAAGCACCGGGTCATCATGCTGCTGTCGTCCAAGAAACCGTCCGACCTCGCCACCACCGAAGGCCGCGAGGAGCTCGCCGACGAGATCAAGGAAGAGGCCAACGACGTGCTGGGCTACGCGCCCAACCCCAAGAAGAAGAACAAGCGCAGCCGCCCCGAGGATGACGGCCCCGTGCTGGCCGTGCTGTTCAACCAGTTCATCGTGCAGTAAGCGGAAAACCACCATGGCTCAGGACTTTCTCTCCCAGGAAGAGGTAGACGCCCTGCTCAAGGGCGTCACCGGGGAGTCCGACGAGCAGGACACCGGCGAAGAGGGCGGAGACGGCATACGCCCGTACAACCTCGCCACGCAGGAACGCATCGTCCGTGGGCGCATGCCCACGATGGAGCTCATCAACGAGCGCTTCGCCCGCTACCTGCGGATCGGGCTGTTCAACTACATGCACCGCAACGTCGAGGTCTCGGTCGGCCCGATCAAGGTGCAGAAGTTCAGCGAGTTCGTCCGCAACCTGGTGGTGCCGACCAACCTCAACCTGTTCACGTCCAAGCCGCTGCGGGGCACCGCCCTGATCGTGCTCGACCCGAACCTTGTGTTCCTGGTGGTGGATAACCTGTTCGGCGGCGACGGGCGTTTTCATACTCGCGTCGAAGGCCGCGACTTCACCCTCACCGAGCAGCGCATCATCCAGGGTCTGCTGAAGGTCACCTTCGAGGAATACGCGAAGGCCTGGTCGCCGGTGCAGAAGCTCGAATTCGAGTACGTCCGCTCGGAGATGAACCCCCAGTTCGCCAACATCGCCACCCCCGCCGAGGTGGTGGTGGCGGCGTCGTTCACGCTGGAGTTCGGCGGCGCCCAGGCGGAGATGCACTTCTGTTTCCCGTACTCGATGCTCGAGCCGATCCGCGAGACGCTCTATTCGACGATGCAGAGCGACCACATCACCCAGGACAACCGCTGGGTGAGCATGATGGGCAAGCAGCTGCAGAGCGCCGAAGTCACGCTGGTGGCCCGGCTGGGCAACGCCAAGGTCACCCTGGGCGACATCGTCAACATGAAGCCCGGCGACGTGATCCCCCTCAACATCCCCGAAACCATCCAGGCTGAAGTGGACGGCATCCCGTTCATGGAATGCCGCTACGGCGTCCAGCGCGGCCAGTACGCGCTGAAGATCGAGCGCTTCCTCGCCCAGGAAGAAGATACCCCGGCCCCCAGCCAGGAGTGAGCCATGTCAGAAACCGATACCCCCGACGACAACCAGATCAGCGACGACGACTGGGCCGCTGCGATGCAGGAGCAGGCCGCCGCCGAGGGCCTGACCGACCCGGCGGAGCCCGCCCTCGGCGAGGAATCCCCCTTCCAGGCCAAGCCCGCCAGCCAGCTCTTCCCGGATTTCGGCCAGGCCGGCGCCAAGAGCGGCTCGATCAACGACTACGACATGATCCTGGACATCCCGGTGCAGCTCACCGTGGAACTGGGACGCACCAAGATCGCCATCCGCAACCTGCTGCAGCTGGCCCACGGCTCGGTGGTCGAACTCGACGGCCTTGCCGGCGAACCGATGGACGTGCTCGTCAATGGCACCCTGATCGCCCAGGGCGAGGTGGTGGTCGTGAATGACAAATTCGGCATCCGCCTCACCGACATCATCACGCCCGCCGAGCGCATCCGCAAACTGCGCTCCTGATCCCCGCCCCACAAAAGCTCTCGGCCCCGCGGCGCAACACCGCGGGGCCGAACTGCATTCAGGATCTGGCGGACGTCACACCGCCCCGGTCCGCCCCCTCATCAGCACCGAACTCGCCGGGCGGCGGTCGGGCGCATTGGCCCGATGGAGCAGCCAGCGCTCGCCGAGTATCTTGAGGGCCCGCTGACGCTTCTCCTCGTAGCCGGACGACGCCGCGCCCGGCGCCCCTCCGTCCGTCACGCCAGCCGCGAGCTGGCTGTCACGATGCCACAGCAACATGATCGCACCTCCACTCTGTTGGATCTGCCGTCTTCCCGAGCCGCCCGGCAAGAATCGGGCGCTCCGTGCGTTTTGAGTATAGGCGCCCGGCGCAGTTCAGCAGGCCAAAGCCGAAAGCATGAAAAAGTGCCGTTTTGCCCGCCTAATCGGCCCATGCCGCGCCGCGGTCCGGGGCTATTCTCCCCTCCAGGCTCCCCCCGGAATGCCCCGGATTCCCCCCAATCGCCATGCGCCACTTCCTGCCCGCTGCCGGCCTGCTGCTCCTCTCCGGCCCCGTCCTGCCTGCCGACGGCAGCGCCGACGTGACGGGCAGCGTCGTGCAGATGCTGCTGGGCCTCGCCCTCATCATCGGCCTCCTGATCGGCAGCCTGCACCTGCTCAAGCGCCTCGGCGCCGGTCAGGGCGGCAAGGCCGGGCTGCTGAAGGTGCGCGGCGCCACCTCGGTCGGCCCGCGGGAGCGCGTGGTGCTTGTGGAAGTGGCCGACAAGGTGCTGGTGCTGGGCGTCTCGCCCGGCCGGATCACCCCGCTGCATACCCTCGATGCCATCGACCTGCCCACCACCGCCGGCGACGCCCCGTCGTCCGCTACCGGCGGCGCGGATTTCCAGGCCTGGCTCAAACAGACGCTGCAGCGTCGCCCCCGATGAAAGCCTTCACTGCCCTGCGCCGCGTGGCGCCGCTCATCCCGCCCCTGCTCCTGGCGCTGCCCCTGCCGGCGCTGGCCCAGGCCATGCCGGCCCTCACCACCGCGCCGGCCGGCGGTGGCGGCACCCAGTACAGCCTGTCGGTGCAGACCCTGCTGCTGCTCACCTCCCTGAGCTTCCTGCCGGCCATCGTGCTGATGATGACCAGCTTCACCCGGATCATCATCGTGATGTCGCTGCTGCGCCACGCGATGGGCACCCAGACCTCGCCCCCCAACCAGGTGATCGTCGGGCTGTCGCTGTTCCTCACCTTCTTCATCATGGCGCCGGTGGCCGACAAGGTTTACACCGAGGCCTGGCAGCCGCTATCCGAAAACCGCATCACCTTCAACGAAGCCCTCGACCGGGCCACCGTGCCGGTCAAGGCCTTCATGCTCAAGCAGATCCGCGAGCCCGACCTCAACCTCTTCTCCAAGCTCGCCAAGACGCCCCGCGTCGAGAAGGCCGAGGAGCTGCCGATGCGCGTGGTGATCCCCGCCTTCGTCACCTCCGAACTCAAGACCGCCTTCCAGATCGGCTTCATCGTGTTCATCCCCTTCCTGATCATCGACATGGTGGTCGCCTCGGTGCTGATGTCGATGGGGATGATGATGATGAGCCCGGCCATCGTCGCCCTGCCGTTCAAGATCATGCTCTTCGTGCTGGTGGATGGCTGGAACCTGCTGATCGGCTCGCTGGTGCAGAGCTTCGGATAGCCGCCGGAAGGAACCCGCAATGACTCCCACCACCGTCATCGACCTCGGCCGCCAGGCCCTCGAACTCACCCTGCTCGTCTCCGCGCCGCTGTTCATCGCCGCGCTGGTCACCGGCCTGGTGGTGTCGATCTTCCAGGCCGCCACCCAGATCAACGAACAGACCCTGTCCTTCGTGCCCAAGCTCATCGCCACCTTCATCACCCTGGTGGTGGCCGGGCCGTGGATGATCACGATGATGACCGACTTCATCCGCCGCCTGTTCGAGAACATCCCCGCGATGATCGGGTAGCCCGATGCTGTCGGTCACCAGCGCCCAGCTCGACGCCTGGCTCGCGATGCTCGCCTTCCCGCTCGCCCGCATCCTCGGGCTGGTGGGGATGGCGCCGGTGTTCTCCAACAACGGCATTCCGCGGCGGATCAAGCTGATGGTGGGGCTGGCGATCACCATCGGCATCGTCCCGGCCCTGCCGCCGCCCCCGACGATCCCCCTCGGCTCGTGGGACGGCCTGCTCATCATTGCGCTCGAAACCATGACCGGCGTGGCGATGGGCCTCGTGCTGCGGGTCGTGTTCGCCTCCCTCGACGTGATGGGCGAGATCGTCAGCCTGCAGATGGGCCTGTCCTTCGCCACCTTCTTCGACCCCGTGGCCGGTGGCCAGACCGGGGTCGTCGGCGAGTTCCTGATCCTCATGGCCACGCTCATCTTCCTCGCCCTCAATGGCCACCTGCTGTTGGTCGACGCCCTCGCCCACAGCTTCGAGTGGATGCCGATCAGCGCCACCCCGCCCCACAAGGGCGGCTGGCTGCTGCTGGCGCGCTTTGGCGCCACGGTGTTCTCGGCCGGCCTGCTGATGGCCCTGCCGATCGTCACCGCGCTGCTCATCACCAACATCGCGCTGGGCATCCTGACCCGCGCCGCGCCGCAGCTCAACCTGTTCGCCATCGGCTTCCCGATCACCCTGACGGTGGGTTTCGGCGTGCTGATCCTGGCCCTCAATCACCTGGCCCCGCTGCTCCAGCACTTCTACGACGTCGGCTTCGGAACCATGGCCGACCTGGTCCGCGCCCTGCGCTGAAACCCCATGCCACCGCCCGCCACACCACCCCTCGACCCCGCCCACGCCGGCTTCACCGCCCTCTTCCGCTTCCTGCCCGAAATGGTCGCCCTCGCCACCCTGGAAGACGACCGGCTCATCGACGTCAACGACAACTGGACCGCCGCCCTCGGCTACGCCCGCGACGAGAGCGTCGGCCACAGCTGCAGCGACCTGGGCATCTGGCACGACCCCGAGGATCTGCACCAGATCCGCGCCGAACTGCTGGCCGGCCACACCGTGGTGGACCGCCCGGTAGTCCTCCTCACCAAAGCCCGCACGCCCGTCGAAACCCTGCTCCGCGCCCGTACGCTGGACATCGACGGGCAGACCTGCATCCTCGCGGTGTGCCAGGACATCACCCCCCGGCAGCGCCTCGAGAAGGCCCGACAGGAGGCCGCCGAAGCCCAGCGCATCTCCGAGGTGATGTTCTCGACCGCCTTTCACTCCAGCCCCGAGGCGATCACCCTCAGCCGCCTCCGGGACGGCAAGCTGCTGGCCGTCAATCCCGCCTTCGTCACCCTCACCGGCTGGGAGCGGGATACCGCCCTCGGCACCACCGCCCACGCCCTCGGCCTGTGGCCTTACCCGGAAGAACGGGTGGCCATCGTCGAGCTGCTCCAGGAGCACGCCGTGCTGCGGGATTTCCAGTGCACCCTTGGCACCGCCGACGGCAGCCACCGGGATTGCCTGGTCAATGCCTCGACCGTCGACATCGCCGGCCAGACCTGCCTGATCTGCATCATCCGCGACGTGACCGACCAGAAGGCCGCCGTCGCCAACCTCCACGACAGCCAGAACAAGTTCTCCACCATCTTCAACTCGGCGCCCTTCGCCCTCGCCCTCACGCGCATCAGCGACCGCACCTACCTCGACGCCAACCCTGCCTGGGAGCGCCTGTTCGGCTGCCCACGCGACAAGATCATCTCCCGCACCAGCGGCGAGCTCGGCTGCTGGCTCGACCCCGCCGACTACGACGACCTCTACGGCGGCCTTGCCACCCGCGACGTGGTCGAGCAGCGGGAAGTCCGGCTGCGCCCCATCGGCCGTCCGGGCATCGCCAACTGCCTCGTCTCGGCCCGGCGACTGCGGGTTCGTGACGAGGACTGCGCCCTGTGGTCGATGGTCGACATCTCCGAACTGCGGCGGGTCCAGGCCCACATCGAGGATCTCAACCAGAGCCTCGAGCTGCGCGTCGCCGAACGCACCGCCGAACTCACCAAGGCCCTCGGCATCCTGCATCAGACGCAGGAAGAGCTCGTCCGCAGCGAAAAGATGGCCGCCCTCGGCTCCCTGGTCGCCGGCATCGCCCACGAACTCAACACGCCCATCGGCAACAGCGTCACCGTCGCCTCGACCCTCGCCGCCCGCACCGACGACCTCATCGCCGCCTACAGCACCGGCAAGCTGCGCCGCACCGATTTCGACCGCTTCACCCAGGGCACCCGGCAGGCCGTCGATCTGCTGATGCGCAGCCTGCTGCGGGCCGAGGAGCTCGTACGCAGCTTCAAGCAGGTGGCAGTGGACCAGACCAGCGAACAGCGCCGGCGCTTCGAGCTGAACGAAGTGCTGCGCGAGATGGCCATCACCATCAGCCCCATGTTCAAGCACGGGGATTTCACCCTCGACGTGCTCGAGACGGCGCCCTTCACCCTCGACAGCTACCCCGGCCCCCTCGGGCAGATCTTCACCAACCTCATCACCAACGCCCTGCTTCACGCCTTCGAAGGTCTCCCCCGGGGAAGCATCACGGTCACCCCGCGGGTGATGGACGAAGACAGCGTCCAGATCGAGTTCGCCGACGACGGCCGGGGCATCCCGATCGCCGACCAGCGACGCATCTTCGACCCCTTCTTCACCACCCGCCTCGGGCGCGGTGGAACCGGTCTCGGATTGCATATCGTCTACAATCTGGTCACCCAGGTGCTGGGGGGGCGCATCACCGTGCACAGCTCGCCCGGCAACGGAACACGTTTTGTCCTCGCCCTGCCGCGCACGGCGCCCGCCCGCGGCGAGGTTCAGACTGCCGCCGACGCAGCCGCAAACCCCGGCCCGGGACTCAACTTCGACGACCTCGGGCCGATAATCTGACGCTGGCCGCCGGGAGCTGCGGCCTACCGGGAGAACTCATGGCCATTGCCATCGTCGATGACACGCCGCTCAATCTCACACTGATCCAGGCCCTCGTCCGCAAGCTCACGCCACCGGGCACCGAGATCGTCACCTTCAGCTCGCCGCTGGAAGGTCTCCAGTGGTGCGGCAGCCACGAGCCCGACCTGGTCATCGTCGACTACATGATGCCGGACCTCAACGGCATCGAGTTCATCGAGACCGTCCGCAAGCTCTACCCGGCCGACACCGTCCCGATCCTGATGGTCACCGCGGCCCACGAGAAGGAAGTGCGCTACGAAAGCCTCGCGGCCGGCGCCAACGACTTCCTCACCAAGCCCATCGACCGCCACGAGTTCGACCCCCGGGTGCGCACCATGTTGTCGCTGCGTGCCAGCCACCAGCGCATGCGCACCTGGAACGACGACCTGCAGGCCGCCGTGATCCTGAAAACCGCCGAGATCGTCACCCGCGAACAGGAAACCATCACCCGCCTGGCCCGCGCCGCCGAGTTCCGCGACCCGGAAACCGGCGCCCACATCCTGCGCATGGCCCACTACTCGCAGATCATCGCCCGCGATCTGGGGCTCGATGCCGAAACCTGCGAACGCATCCTCACCGCCGCCCCGATGCACGACATCGGCAAGGTGGGCACGCCCGACAACATCCTGCTCAAGCCCGGCCGGCTCACCCCCGAAGAGATGGTGATCATGCGCCAGCACCCGCGCATCGGCCACGACATCCTCAAGGGCTCGTCGTCACCGATGATCCAGATGGCCGCCGAGATCGCCCTCACCCACCACGAGAAATACGACGGCAGCGGCTACCCCGACGGGCTCGCCGGCGACGCCATCCCGCTGGTCGGCCGCATCGTCGCCGTGGCCGACGTCTTCGACGCACTCACCTCGCCGCGTCCCTACAAGCCGGCCTGGGAGCTGGACACCGCCTTCAACTTCATCCGCGAAGGCCGCGGCAGCCACTTCGACCCGGCCTGCGTCGACAGCTTCCTGGGCCTGATCCCGGAAGTACTGGAAATCCGCGAGCGGTTCAAAGACGAATGAAAGACGCCCTCCAACGCCTGGCGCAAGGCGCTGGGCTGCACACCCTCGGACAGCAGCTCACTGCCCTGTTCGCCTTCCTGCTCACGCTGTCCCTTGGCGCCTACGCGATCTACCTGGGCAACGAGCAGGTCGAATTCATCGAGCGGCTCGAACGCCAGCACGCTGACGAACTGACCCACGCCCTCGCCTCGGCTCTCGAACCCCACCTGGCCAGCGGCAACATCGCCAGCGCCACCGGCCACCTGCTCAAACTCGAATACAACCCCCACATCCGCCGCGCCACGGTCACCGACCGTCAAGGCGTGCCGCTCACCAGCGTCGGCCGGAGCGCAGGCGGTGCGCCGATCGCCGTCGAGCCCATCGAAGGCGTCCCCGTCCTCGTCCCGGACAGCGCCCGCCGGGCCTCCCAGGGGAATACCGGCAACGGGTCCACCCACTTCGTCGCCTGGGCCGGCATTGGCGCGGCCGCCCCCCTCGGCTGGCTGCGCATCGAGGTCGCCCCGGCGGCCGGCGACAACCTCCAGATCATCATCATCGACAGCCTGATCGCCGCGATCGTCACCCTCGTCGTCGGCACCCTCGTCATCCGCCAGTTCCTGCGCCCGCCCCTGCGCAGCCTCGCCCGCGCCACCCGCTTTGCCGAAACCCTCGAGACGAGCCACGGCAAGACCCTCGACGAAGACAGCCCGATCGCCGAGCTGCGCCAGCTGGTGGACGCCCTCAACCAGACCTCCGTACGCCTGCACGAAGGCCAGTCGGCCCTGGCCGCCAGCGAATCGCGCAACCGGGCCATCACCGAAGCCTCCCTCGACAGCATCGTCACCATCGGCGAAGACGGCCTCATCCTCGAATACAACCCGGCGGCCGAGCGCACCTTCGGCATCCCCGCCCACGAGGCCATCGGGCAGCGCGCCGTGGCCCTGCTCTTCCCCGAGCGCATCCGCGACGCCCAGACCCAGGCCCTCCTCGACCTGCTCGCCGACACCCAGGCCGGCACCCTCGCCCAGCGTACCGAGGCCATCGCCGTCCGGCACACCGGTAGCGGCCCGGTCGAATTCCCCGCCGAGGTCGCCCTGGTCGCCGTCCACAGCGCCGGTCGCCGGCTGATCACCGCCTACGTGCGCGACATCGGCGAGCGCAAGGCCGCCGAAGCCGCCATGCGCCAGGCCAGGGACGTCGCCGAGGCCACCAGCCGCTCCAAGAGCGACTTCCTCGCCAACATGAGCCACGAGATCCGCACGCCGATGAACGCCATCATCGGCATGACCGAGCTCACCCTCGACACGCCCCTCGACAACGAGCAGCGGGAATACCTCAGCCTCGTCAAGACCTCCGCCAACTCCCTGCTCGGCATCATCAACGACATCCTCGACTTCTCGAAGATCGAGGCCGGCAAGCTCGATTTCGAGCACATCGACTTCAGCCTGCGCGACTGCGTCGCCCTCGCCGTGCGCACCCTCCAGCAGCGGGCCGACGAGAAGAACCTGCGCATCACCGCCCAGGTGGCCCCGACGGTGCCCGACAACCTGATCGGCGATCCCCATCGCCTGCGTCAGGTACTGATCAACCTCATCTCCAACGGCATCAAGTTCACCGAGCACGGCGAAGTTCGCCTCCTGGTCGAACCGGGCACCGAAGCCGGCAACGGCGACCCGGGCAAGGTCGAGCTCGCCTTCAACGTGCACGACACCGGGGTCGGCATCCCGCCAGAAAAACAGAGCCTGATCTTCGAAGCCTTCTCCCAGGCCGATTCCTCCACCACCCGCCGCTACGGCGGCACCGGGCTGGGGCTCACCATCAGCGCCCAGCTCGTCCAGGCCATGGGCGGGCGGATCGGCGTCACCAGCACTCCGGGCGAAGGCAGCACCTTCCGCTTCACCGCCCGCTTCGAAGCCGGCCACGCCACGCCGGTGCTGGACGAACAAGCCCACCTCGAAGGCCTGCCGGTTCTCGTCGCGGTGGACAGCAGCACCGAACGGGCAACCCTCGTCGAGCTGCTTGGCCAGTGGCGGATGAAGCCCGTCACCGTATCCGACGCCAGCGGCGCCCTGCGCGAACAGGCCCGCGCCACCGCCGAGAACAAACCCTTCAAGGTGGTGCTGATCAGCACCCAGCTCCCGGACATCGAAGGCTTCGACCTAGCCGAAGCCATCCTCTCCGCCGCCGCGCCGCCCCCGTGCATCGTCATGCTGGCCGGCGAAGGCCGCCGGGGCGACGGCGCCCGCTGCCGCGAGATGGGCATCTCCGCCTACCTGCCGATGCCGATCATGGCGTCCGACCTCCTCAACGCCATCCTGCTGTCGGTGGAGCCGATCGACGACAACACCGGCAACAGCAGCAGCGCCGACCGCTCGCCCCTCATCACCCGCCACAGCCTGCGCGAGCAGAAGCGCCAGCTGCGCATCCTGCTGGCCGAAGACAACGTGGTGAATCAGACCCTCGCCCTGCGCCTGCTGGGCAAGCTCGGCCATCAGGCCGACGTGGCCAACAACGGCAAGGAAGCGCTGGAGCTCCACGCCCGCAACCGCTACGACCTGGTGCTGATGGACGTGCAGATGCCCATCATGGGCGGATTCGACGCGACCGCTCAGATCCGCCAACGCGAAGCCGCCGGCGCCACCCACACCCCCATCGTGGCGATGACCGCCCACGCCATGAAGGGCGACCGGGAGCGCTGCCTCGCCGCCGGCATGGACGGCTACCTCTCCAAGCCGGTGCACGCCCCGGATCTGGTCGAGGTGCTCATCCAGCACACTGGCCGGGGCGACCCGGCGCCGCCACCGCCCAGCGAACCCACCAGCATCAGCGGCCCGGTGTTCGAACGTCAGAAAGTGCTGTTCAACCTCGGCGGAGACGAAGAACTGCTGGAACAACTCATCGGGATGTTCATCGAGGACGAGCCGCGGCTGTTTGCCGACATCGAGGCCGCGGTGGTCGAGGGCGACGCAGAGGCCCTGCACAACGCGGCCCACGCCCTCAAGGGTGCGGTGTCAAACTTCTGCGCCGGCCGGGCCCAGACAGGGGCCGCGCAGCTCGAACGCATCGGCCGCGAAAAGCGCATGGCCGACGCACCCCAGGCCCTAGAAGCCCTGCGCGCCGAGCTTGCTGCCCTGCGCGAAGCCTTCGCCGCCGCCTGAGCCCCCGGCCGGCCGGGGGCGGCGCGGGTCAGGACTTGGCCTGGATCAGTTCCACCTTGTAACCGTCCGGGTCTTCCACAAAGGCGATCACCGTCGTCCCGTGCTTCATCGGGCCGGCTTCGCGCACCACCTTGCCACCGCGGGCCTTGATCGCCGCGCAGGCCGCGTAGGCATCCGGCACCGCCAGTGCGATGTGGCCGTAAGCCGTGCCCAGCTCGTAGGACTCGACGCCCCAGTTGTGGGTAAGCTCCAGCACCGCCCCTTCCGATTCATCCTGATAGCCCACGAAGGCCAGCGTGAACTTGCCCTCCGGGTAATCGTTGCGGCGCAGGAGGCGCATGCCGAGCACTTCGGTGTAAAAGGCGATGGAACGGTCGAGGTCCACGACGCGAAGCATGGTGTGCAGAAGACGCATGGTTGTTTTCCTGAGAGTCAGAGGGAAGGAAGACTCGCCGCCACCTGGCGCAGGGCCTTGCGGGCAGCGACGTGATCGGGATAGATGGACTCAACCACGGACCAGAAACGCGGCGAGTGGTTCATCTCGACAAGATGCGCCACCTCGTGGGCCACCACGTAATCGATCAGGCCCAGGGGCAGATGGATGAGCCGCCAGTGCAGGCGGATGCCGCTGCGGCTGCTGCAACTGCCCCAGCGCGTGCGGGCATTGGAGAGCGCCACCGGCGGCACCGGGCGCCCAAGCCGCAGGCAGAACTCCTCGACCCGGTTTTTGAACAAATCGAGGCCTCTTTGTTGCAATTCCCGCAACAATAGCCGGCGGGCATCGCCGCCGCTACGCAGGGCCAGCTCCAGCACCCGCTCCGGGCCGATCTCGTGCCACAGCACCCGGTTGTTTCCGCGCCCGATGGAGATCCGCCAGGCCTCGCCAAGAAAGGGCACGGCCGCGCCATCGACGGCCTCGAAGGCCGGACGGGCCTCGGGCTGCGGGCGGTTGTGGAGTTTTTCGACGACCCACGCGGCGTGGCTGCGGATGAAGGCCTCGGCCTCGCGCAGACCCACCCGGAGCGGCACGCCCACGGTGAGCCCCCGGTGATCGATGCGCAGCCCCAGCGTCTTGCGGACGCTGCGCCGCAGGGTGTAGGCAACGCGCACCCCGTCGAGAAGGATCTCGCGGGATTCGACGGCCGGCGCGGTCACGCCTTGGCCGGCTCCTGACGCTTGCCGGCGTGGCGGTAGTGGGACGGGAACAGCCGGCGCATCTCGGCCTCGATCCAGGCTTCGGCCTTGGCGTTGATCTCGTCCACCGTCAGCCCGTGGGTGTCGATGGCCGGGCCGACGCTCACCACCACTTCGCCAGGACGCTTGAAGAAGGCGTTGCGCGGCCAGAACTCGCCGGCGTTATGGGCCACGGGCACCACCGGGGTGCCCGTGGCGCGGGCGAGCCAGGCGCCGCCCGGCTTGTAGCGCTTGGTGGTGCCGGGCGCCACCCGGGTGCCCTCCGGAAAGACCGTGACCCAGAAGCCCTGGTTGAGGCGGTCGCTCCCCTGCTCGACCACCTGGTTGAGGGCGTCCTTGCCGGCAGCCCGGTCGATGGCGATCATCGGCATCTGGGAGATCCCCCAGCCGAAGAACGGCACCTTGTGGAGCTCGCGCTTCATCACGAAGACCATCGGCGGAAAGACATCCTGCAGCATGATGGTTTCCCAGGCGGACATGTGCTTGGAGAGCACGATGGCCGGCCCGGCCGGGATGTTGGCGGCGCCTTCGAGCCGGTACGGAATGCCCAGCACGTGCTTGATGACCCAGATCATGATCCGCGCCCAGCCCCGGATGAGCTTGTGGCGCGTCTGCGGGCGGAACGGGAAAGTCGCCATGCCGATGAGGGCGTAGAGCGGCGTGAAGATGCCCAGGGCGAGCATGAACAACAGGTTGCGGATCAGGACCACGGAGGGGTTTCCAGTCAGACGGTGAGCTGGGCAGCGATGGCTGCCAGGTCGGGGAAGATCTGGGTGCCGGGCGGCAGGGCCGGATCGGCCTGGGTCTTGACGCCCCTGCCGGTCAGCACCAGAAACGGCGTGCAACCCACGGCGACGCCGGCCTGCAGGTCGCGCAGGCTGTCGCCCACCACCGGCACGCCGCGCATGTCCACATTGAAGCGCTCGGCGATCTGCCGGAACATGCCCGGCTTGGGCTTGCGGCAGTCGCAGGTGGAATCCGCGGCGTGGGGGCAGAAGAAGATGGCATCCAGCCGCCCGCCCACCTGGGCGAGCGTCTTGGTCATCTTTTCGTTGATGGCGTTGAGGGTGTCCATGTCGAACAGCCCGCGCCCGACACCGGACTGGTTGGAGGCAACCACCACCCGCCAGCCGGATTCGTTGAGGCGCGCAATGGCCTCGAGGGAGCCGGGGATCGGCTTCCATTCGTCCGGCGACTTGATGAACTGGTCGGAGTCGACGTTGATGACGCCGTCCCGGTCGAGAACGATGAGTTTCATGGACTGCCCCCTCGCCCGGCTCATGCGGAAAGCCGCGAGATGTCGGCCACCTGGTTCATCAGACCCGCCAGCTGAGCCAGCAGGGCCAGGCGGTTCTGACGCACCAGCGGCTCGTCGGCCATCACCATCACCTCGTCAAAGAAGCGGTCCACCGCCGCACGCAGACCGGCGAGCACGCGCAGGGCTTCGGTGTAGGCCTCGTTCTGGAAGTGGGAGCGGGCCAGCGGAGCAACCTCGACGATGGCGTGGAACAGGGCCTTCTCGGCGTCCTCGACGAGCAGCGCCACGTCGGGCTCGCCCACCGCGCCTTCGGCCTTCTTGAGGATGTTGACGATCCGCTTGTTGGCGGCGGCGAGCGCGGCGGCTTCGGGCAGCTGCTGGAAGGCCACGACGGCCTCGAGCTTGGGCACCACCAGATCGATGCGGGTCGGCTTGAGGGCCAGCACCGCATCCACCACGTCCTGGGCGTGGCCGGCGTCGCGCAGCAGGTTGCGCAGGCGCTCGAGCATGAAGTCGAACAGCGGGCCGGGCAGCTCGGCGCCGAGCACGCCCGGGTTGAAGGCCCCGGCGGATTCGTTGATGAGGGTGACCAGATCGAGGGGCAGCTGACCCTCCATCAGGATCCGCAGCACACCCAGGGCGGCACGGCGCAGGCCGAAGGGATCGCGGTCGCCGGTGGGGATCTGGCCGATGCCGAAGAAGCCGGTGAGGGCATCGAGCTTGTCGGCCAGGGCCAGGGCGCGGCCGATGTTGGAGTCGGGCAGCGCGTCACCGGCAAAGCGCGGGCGGTAGTGCTGTTCGATGGCTTCCGCCACCACCGGCTGGGCACCTTCGGCCAGCGCGTAGTAGCGGCCCATGATGCCCTGCAGTTCGGGGAACTCGCCGACCATGTCGGTGAGCAGGTCGGCCTTGGAGAGCAGCGCGGCGCGGTTGGCGAGGTTCTCGTCGGCGCCCAGCATGCCGGCGATGGTGCGGGCCACGGCGGACAGGCGCTCGACGCGGTCGCCCAGGGAGCCGAGCTTGTTGTGATAAACCACCGAGCCGAGCTTCACCACGCGCGGCGTGAGGCCAGCCTTGATGTCCTGCTCGAAGAAGAAGCGGGCATCGGACAGGCGCGGGCGCACCACGCGCTGGTTGCCGGCGATGATGTTGGTGGGGTCGGCCAACTCCATGTTCGAGACGATCAGGAAGCGGCTGGTGAGCTTGCCCTGGTTGTCGAACAGCGGGAAATACTTCTGGTTGGCGCGCATCGTGAGGATCAGGCATTCCTGCGGCACGGCCAGGAACTCGGCCTCGAACTCGCCCACGTAAACGGTCGGGTGCTCGACCAGCGCGGTGACTTCATCAAGCAGATCGGCGTATTCGCCGAGGGTGGCATGCTGGCGGCCGGCCTCGGTGACGAGCTGCTTCTCGATGTTGGCGCGGCGCTCGGCGAAATCGGGGATCACCTTGCCTTCGGCCAGCAGCGTCGGCTCGTAGGCGTCGGCGGTGGAGATCTCGATGTCGCCCTTGCTCATGAAGCGGTGGCCGCGGGTGGTGCGGCCGGACTGGATGTCGAGCACGCTGCCCGGCACCACGTCGGCGCCGTGGAGCAGGGTGAGCTTGTGGGCGGGGCGCACGAAGGTCGCATCGCCGTCGCCCCAGCGCATCACCTTGGGGATCGGAAGCGACTTGAGGGCGTCCTGGACGATGCCCGCGAGCACGTCGGCGAGCTTCGCGCCGGCCACGGTGCTGGTGTAGAACAAGGCCTCGGCCTTGCCGTCCATGCGGCGCTCGAAGCTCGCCACGGCCGACAGGGGAATGCCCTTGCCTTCGAGCTTCTTGGTGAGAGCCGGGGTCGGCTGGCCATCAGCGGTGAGGGCGACCGAGACCGGCATGATCTTTTCGGTGACGTCCTTGGCGGCGGCTTCGGGGAGCACGTGGGCAACCGTCACGGCCAGGCGGCGCGGGGTGGCGAACCAGCGGAAGGCACCGTCGGCGGCAGCGAGGCCGCGGGTGCGCAGGCCGGCCACAATGGCATTGGAGAAGGCCTGGCCCAGCTTGGGCAGCGCCTTGGGCGGCAGTTCTTCGGTCAGCAGTTCAACGAGCAGGGTCGCGCCGGTCATCACGCGGCCTCCTTCTTCAGCATCGGGAAGCCGAGGGCTTCGCGGGAGTTGTAATAGGCCTGGGCCACTTCACGGGCCAGCGCACGCACGCGGCCGATGTAGGCGGCGCGTTCGGTCACCGAGATCGCGCCACGGGCGTCGAGCAGGTTGAAAGTGTGGGAGCACTTCATGACCATCTCGAAGGCCGGCAGCACCAGCGGCACGGCCATCAGGCGCTTGGCCTCGCCTTCGTATTCGCCGAACAGGCGGAACAGCCACTCCACATTGGAGTGCTCGAAGTTGTAGGTGGATTGCTCCACTTCGTTCTGGTGATAGACGTTGCCGTAAGTGACGGGCGTGCCATCCGGGCCGATCGACCAGACCAGGTCATACACATTTTCGACGCCCTGCAGGTACATGGCCAGGCGCTCGAGACCGTAGGTGATCTCGCCCAGCACCGGGCGACAGGAGAGCGAACCGACTTCCTGGAAATAGGTGAACTGGGTGACTTCCATGCCATCCAGCCAGACTTCCCAACCCAGACCCCACGCGCCCAGGGTGGGCGACTCCCAGTCGTCCTCGACGAAGCGGATGTCGTGGGCGTTCGGATCGATGCCCAGCGCGCGCAGGCTGTCGATGTAGAGCTCCTGGATATTGACCGGCGAAGGCTTGAGCACCACCTGGTACTGGTAGTAGTGCTGCAGGCGGTTGGGGTTCTCGCCGTAGCGGCCGTCCTTCGGGCGGCGGGACGGCTGAACGTAGGCGGCGTTCCAGTGCTCCGGGCCGATGGCGCGCAGGAAGGTGGCGGTGTGGAAGGTGCCGGCGCCGACCTCGATGTCGTAAGGCTGGAGCAGCGTGCAGCCGTGCTCGGCCCAGAAGTTCGAGAGGCGCAGGATGATCTGCTGGAAAGTCGGTTTTTGGACGGACATGGATGCTCCGCGGCGAGGGCCGCGCGGTTTTGGGCAAAGTATCGATTTTACTGTGTTTGGGCAGTCAGGGAACGCCCGGCCGCACGGGTAGCCCCGGAAACCACGCTGCCCATCCCGCCGAAGCCGCACGACCGCCGAATATCCCTACAGAACTCAAGTAATTACTTCCACGAACCGTAATAGCTCGGGCGACACTACTTGCCAATGAAAACGACCTGCCGTTGCTCCGGGCGCTGCCATTTAGACCAGCCGCCGTGGGAATGGGACGGTAAGCAGGCGTCACCAAGGAGAATCCAGACCATGAAGTTAGCCAACCTGGCCGTCGCCGCACGCATGCGCCTGCTCATCGTAATGATGATGCTCGGCCTGGTCGCCCTGTGCGCCGTCAGCCTGGGCAGCCTGCGTACGTCCATGATGGACGACCGCAAGGTGCAGACCAAGCACATGGTCGAGAGCGGCGCCAGCATCATCAAACACTTCCATGCGCTGGCCCAGGCCGGCACGCTGTCCGAGACGGACGCCAAGAAAGCCGCCACCGAAACCCTGCGCTCCGTGCGCTACGACGGCAACAACTATCTGTTCATCGTCACCAGCACCAACCACTACATCCTGTTTCCCAACAAGCCCGAGATGGAAGGCCGCGACGCCAGCAGCCTGAAGGACACCAACGGCAAACTCATCATCCAGGACATCGTGAAGGCAGCCAACGCCGGCGGCGGGTTCGTGGACTACTGGTTCCCGAAACCCGGCGCGCAGGAATCCAGCCCGAAGGTTTCGTACGCCACCGGCTTCACCCCCTGGGGCTGGATCATCGGCACCGGCATCTACGTGGATGACGTGGACCGGGAGTTCCGCGCCATCGCCACGATCCTCGGCGGCATTTCGTTATTGCTGCTGGCGGTCCTCGGCCTTTTCGGCTGGCGCATCAGCGAGAGCGTGACCCGCCAGCTGGGCGGCGAGCCCCGGAGCGCCACCGCGGTGATGCAGCAGGCGGCCGACGGCAACCTCACCACCGATCTGGGCGAACCCCGTCAAGGCAGCATGCTCCACGCCCTGGCTGACATGATGCGCGCCCTGCGGCGGATGGTCGGCGAGATCAACGAAGGCGCCAACCAGTTGGTCAGCAACGCGGATCACATCTCGCGGGTCTCCACTCAGGTGGCCGATGCCGCCGAACGCCAGTCCGACGCCACGGCGGCCATGGCTGCGGCGATGGAGGAACTCACCGTCAGCTCCAGCCACATCTCGGCCAGCGCCCGCGAGACCGAACTCAATGCGCAGCAGTCGATGCGCCTCGCCGCCGAGGGCAGCACCCGCGTCGAGGAGGCCGTCACCGCAATCCGCAAGATGTCGGGGACGGTGATCGGCGCCTCGGACCGCATCCGCGCCCTTGAAGAGCGCATCGGCGAGGTGTCGTCGATCGCCAACGTGATCAAGGAGATCGCCGGCCAGACCAACCTGCTGGCGCTCAATGCCGCCATCGAGGCAGCCCGCGCCGGCGAGCAGGGCCGCGGCTTCGCGGTCGTGGCCGACGAAGTCCGCAAGCTGGCAGAACGCACCTCGTCCGCCACCACCGAGATCGAGCAGATGATCACCGGCATCCAGGGCGACACCGGCGAAGCAGTCCGCGCCATGAACGCCGCGCTGCCCGAAGTGGATCACGGCATCGCCCTGGCCACCGCGGCCACCGGCGCCCTGACGGCCATCGAGGCCGGCGCCCAGGAAGCCCTGGCCCGCGCCCACGAGATTGCCGACGCGACCCACGAACAGAGCGCCGCAAGCACGTCCATCGCCCAGCAGGTCGAGGAGATCTCGCACATGGTCGAAAACTCCTCGGCCAACATCCGCGGCGCGGCCGAAGCGGCGGTCAATCTCGAACGCATCGCGGGCGGGCTCAAGGATCAGATCGCCCGCTTCCGGGTCTGACGCCCCTCCCCCGCACGAAGCTAAACGCCTCGGCCCCGGCCGAGGCGTTTTTCCATCCCCACCACCAGCGCCGTCGCAAGCGCCGCAGCCCCGATTTCCAGCCACGCCATCGGACCGATCGGCGCCGAGGCAAACACGCGGTTCATCGCCGGCAGATAGGTGAACAGCGCCTGCAGCGCCACCATTGCGCCGATGCCACCCCAGAACCACGGGTTAGACCACCACCCGCAACACCAGAACGGCCCGCGCAGGTTGCGGCAGTTGAAGAGGTAGGCGATCTCGCCGGCCACGAAGACATTGACCGCCACCGTGCGCGCCTCTTCCAGTGACGCGCCAAGCCCACGCCAGCGCAGGAACAGCCCGAAGGAGGCGACCAGCAGCAGCACGCCCACCAGCACGATGCGGCGGATCAACACCGTGTCGAGGATGGCCGCACCCGGCGCCCGAGGCGGCCGGCCCATCACGTCCCGCTGGATCGGCTCGAAGGCCAGCGCCATCCCCAGCAGCACCGCGGTGGTCATGTTGATCCACAGGATCTGCAGCGGCGTGATCGGCAGGGTGACACCGGCCAGCACCGCAAAAAGGATCACCAACCCTTCGCCAAAGTTCGTGGGCAGCGTCCAGATGATGAATTTGACGAGGTTGTCGTAGACGCCCCGCCCTTCCTCGATGGCCGCCTCGATGGTGGCGAAGTTGTCGTCGGTGAGCACCATCGCGGCGGCGTCCTTGGCCACCTCGGTGCCGCCGGCGCCCATCGCCACGCCGATGTCGGCCGCCTTGAGGGCCGGCGCGTCATTCACCCCGTCGCCGGTCATCGCCACCACCTCGCCCCGCGCCTGCAGGGCCTGGACCAGCCGCAGCTTCTGCTCGGGCTCGACCCGGGCGAAGACGCTCACCTCGCCCACCGTCGCCTGCAGCGCCGCATCGTCCATGGCGGCGAGCTCGCGCCCGGTGACGGCCCGCGAGGTGGGGCCGGCGAGGCCGAGCTTGCGGGCGATGGCGAGGGCTGTCTCGGCGTGGTCGCCGGTGATCATCTTGACCGCCACCCCGGCCGCAGCGCAGGCCTGGATCGCCCGGAGCGCCGCCTGACGCGGTGGGTCGAGCATGGCCTGCAGGCCGACGAGGCACAGCCCGCCGGCCAGGGCGGATTCGTCCAGCCGTTCTCCGGCCACCTCGGCGCGGGCGAAGGCCAGCACCCGCAGGCCGTCGGACGCCAGCGCCCGGGCCTGGGCGTCGATGGCGTCCACGTCGATGGCCACGGGCTCGCCGTCCGGCCCGAGCTGGCTGGAACAGCGGGGCAGGATCGCCTCAAGTGCGCCCTTCACCAGCGCCACCGGCTGGCCGTCCAGGCGATGGAGGCTGGCCATGTACTGGCGCGCGGAGTCGAAGGCGATCTCGTCTACGCGCGGAGAATCGGCGCGCAGCTGCTGCTCGTCCAGCCCGGCCTTGCGGGCGGCCACCAGCAGCGCGGCTTCAGTGGGGTCGCCGGTGATCGTCCAGGCGCCGTCCTTCCGGGCCAGACCGGCGTCGTTGCACAGCACGCCGATCACCAGCAGGTCGCGGAGCGGTCCGGCGACGGCGGCGGGCTGGCCGTCCAGCGTCACCGCCCCCTCCGGCGCGTAGCCGTCACCGTCCACGGCAAACTGCTGGCCGCCGGCGACGAGGGCGCGGACGGTCATCTGGTTTTCGGTGAGGGTGCCGGTCTTGTCGGAGCAGATCACCGTGGTGCTGCCCAGGGTCTCGACCGCCGGAAGCCGGCGGATGATGGCCCGGCGCTTCGCCATCCGCGCCACGCCGATGGCCAGGGTGACGGTGATCGCCGCCGGCAGCCCTTCGGGGATCGCCCCGACGGCCAGCGCCACGGCGGCCATCAGCATGTCGAGGAGCGGCTCGCCGCGCAGGCTGCCCACCGCAAAACCAAGGGCGGCAAGGCCCAGGATGACCACCAGCAGGAAATTGGAGAAGCGCTCCATCGCCCGGGTAAGCGGCGTGACGAGGGTTTCGGTGGCGTCGAGCAGATCGGCGATGCGGCCGGTCTCGGTGGCGCGGCCGGTGGCCACCACCAGCCCGCCGGCCTGCCCGGCCACGACGAGGGTGCCGGCGTAGGCCATGTTGACCCGGTCGGCCAACACGCTGTCGGCGGCGATCGGGTCGGCGTGCTTGGCGACGGCGGTGGATTCGCCGGTGAGCGACGCCTCGGTGACCTGCAGCGCGCGGGCATCGAAGAGGCGCAGATCGGCCGGCACCTTGTCGCCGGCAGCCAGCCACACCACGTCGCCGGGCACCAGTTCGACGGCATCAATCCGGCGGCGGGTGGCGTCGCGCAGCACCGTCACGTCGCTGGCCACGCTGCGGGCCAGGGCGGCCAGGGCGTTCTCGGCGCGGCCTTCCTGGATGAAGCCGATCAGGGCATTGACCACGACGACGCCGAAGATCACGCCGGCGTCGGCCCATTCGCCGAGAAACGCGGCAGTGGCCCCGCTGACGATCAGGATGTAGATGAGGGGCTGGTGGAACTGCAGCGCCAGACGCAGGAGCGGACCGCGGCCGGCCTTGGCGTCGATGCGGTTGGGGCCGTGGCGGGCCAGGCGCTCGGCAGCGTCGCCTTCGGCGAGCCCCGTGTCGGCGCTCGAAGCCAGTTCAGTGAATGCCTCGTCGTGAGGACGGGCATGCCAGTCGGAGGGCGCGGAGGCGGTCATGGCACAGTGGCAGATTGAAGCGGTTTGCCTGGTCGGACCACAGCCCGGCCAGGCGGGTTCAACGGGGCGGCCGCTGCCGGGGGCCACCCCGCAAACCGTCAGGCGTCGACCTTGGGCAGCATCGACAGGGCCATTGCCAGCTCCTTCTCGTCGTAGGCCTGATCCACCAGCTTGCCGGAGAGGTAGTTGGTGTAGGAGGTCATGTCGAAGTGGCCGTGGCCGGACAGGCAGAACAGGATGGTCTCGCTCTTGCCCTCGGCCTTGCAGCGCAGGGCCTCCTCGATCGCACCGCGGATGGAGTGGGTGGATTCCGGCGCCGGCACGATGCCTTCGGCGCGGGCGAACATCACGCCCGCTTCAAAGCACGAGGTCTGGCCGTAGGACTGGGCTTCGATGAGGCCGAGCTCCATCACGTGGCTCACCAGCGGCGCCATGCCGTGGTAGCGCAGGCCACCGGCGTGCAGGCCCGGCGGGGTGAAGTCGCTGCCGAGGGTGTGCATCTTGACCAGCGGAGTGAGGTGCGCGGTGTCACCAAAATCGTAGGCGTACTTGCCGCGGGAAAGGGACGGACAGGCCGAGGGCTCGACCGCCACGATGCGGCGCTTCTTGGTGGTTTCGCCGCGCAGCTGCTGGCCCAGGAAGGGGAAGGCAATGCCGGCGAAGTTGGAGCCACCGCCGACACAGCTGATCACCACGTCCGGGTCGTCACCAGCCATCTCCATCTGCAGGATGGCTTCCTCGCCGACGATGGTCTGGTGCAGCAGCACGTGGTTGAGCACCGAGCCCAGCGCGTATTTGGTGTCGTCGTTCTTCGCGGCCACCTCGACGGCCTCGGAGATGGCGATGCCCAGGGAGCCGATGTGGTCCGGATGCTCGGCGAGCACCGCGCGGCCGTAGTCGGTCTCGGGCGACGGCGACGGGATGCAGCGGGCACCCCAGGTTTCCATCAGGGCGCGACGGTACGGCTTCTGGTCATACGACACGCGAACCTGGAAGACGGTCACATCCAGCCCGAACAGGCCGCCGGCGTAGGCCAGCGACGAACCCCACTGGCCGGCGCCGGTTTCGGTGGCGAGGCGCTTCACGCCTTCCTGGGCGTTGTACCAGGCCTGGGGCACGGCGGAGTTGGGCTTGTGGCTGCCGGCGGGCGACACGCCTTCGTACTTGAAGTAGATCTTGGCCGGCGTGCCGAGCAGCTTTTCGAGACGGCGGGCACGGAACAGCGGGCTGGGGCGCCACTGGCACAGCACGTCACGGACGGGCTCGGGGATGTCGATGTAGCGCTCGGTGGACATCTCCTGGGCGATGATCGCGTTCGGGAAGATCGGCGCCAGATCGGACGGGCCGAGGGGCTGGAGCGTCCCCGGGTGGAGCGGCGGCGGCAGCGGCACCGGCAGATCGGCGGCGATGTTGTACCAGGCCTTGGGCATGCGGGATTCGTCGAGCAGATACTTGATCTGGTCGCTCATGGTTTTCCTCCTGATCAGTCTTGGTTTTGTCGTATTTGCAAGGGGGCGGCCGACGCTCAGGCGGCCAGATCTTCCAGGGCGATGCCCCAGTGCTTCATCAGGTAGCGCAGCAGGGTCTGCTCGCCTTCGCTGACGGCACCGTCGGCCTTGGCGATGATGAGGATCGCCGACAAGGCGACCTTCTGCAGGTTCGGATCGACGATGTCGTCGGCCAACCGGGCCAGCCGGCGCTCTTCGAGGAGGAACACGCGTTCCTGCTCGGCCTCGGTGATGACGTCGCGACAGCAGTCGAGCAGCGCCTGGATGAGCACGTCCTGCTCGATGCCGACGAGGGAGACGGTGTCGTGGTGCTTGAGCCAGTCGATTTCCCGGTTGTCCAGCCGGCCATCGGCGAGAATCGCCATGGCGATCAGGCGTGCGAGCGCCTCGGGGCTGTTGGTCGGATAAGCGCGCATGGTTCGATGATCCTGTTCGATAAAGGGCGAAACGCGATCATACGCTCATACGCGCCAGCGCTCCCGCCACCGGAGGTTCAGGCCCGTCGGCGGCGCCCAGCGAGCACCGTCACGCCCAGAAACAGCAGCGCAATGCCAACCGCCGGACCGTTGCCCCAGCGGGCGTAGGGCGTCAGGCCCTGATAGCCGCGCACCGACACGTGCAGCGCCCCCGCCTCGAACGGCGGCAGCACCGCCTCGACGTGGCCGTCGGGCCTCACCAGCGCGGTCATCCCGGTGTTGGTGCTACGCAGCATGGGCCGACCGGTTTCCAACGCGCGCAGGCGGGCGATCTGCAGGTGCTGGGGTTGGGCGAAGGAATCGCCATACCACGCCAGGTTGGAGAGGTTGAGCATCAGCGTGGCCTCGGGCAGGCTGCGGATCAGCTCCTCGCCAAACACGTCCTCGTAGCAGATGTTGATCGCCACCTTCTGCCCGGCCAGGGCCAACGGCGGCTGACGCTCGGGGCCGCGTGTCTGGTCGGCCATCGGGATGTTGGCCAGATCGTAGAACCAGCGGAACATCGGCGGCGAGTATTCGCCAAACGGCACCAGGTGCTGCTTGGCGTAATGGCCCGAGGGCGACGCGCCGAGGCTGATCGCGGCGTTGAAGATATGGCCTTCCGCGTCGCGGGTGAAGGTGCCGAGGATCACGTCGCCACCGTGGCTGGCCGCGCTGCGGCCGACGGCCTCCAGGTAGCCCGGCGGCAGGTAGTCGATGAGGAGCGGAATGGTGGTTTCCGGCAGCACGACGATCTGCGCCGGGTTGTCGCGCACCATTGTCAGGTTGCGGTCGAGCCACTGCTGGAGCATCTCGGGCCGCCACTTGAGGCTCTGCTCGATGTTGGTCTGCAGCAGCGCCACCTTGACGGGCTCGCCCACCGGCGCCGTCCAGGCAATCTGGCGCAGCCCGGCGCCGCCGCCGATCACCAGCACCACGCCCAGCAGCGGCTGCCAGCGGCGTTCGGCCAGCGCGGCCATGGCCAGTGCAGATGCGAGCGCCACCAGCCCGCCGACGCCGAACACCCCCACCACCGGCGCAAAGCCGGCCAGCGGGCTGGGCGGCGTCTGGCTGTAACCCACGGCCAGCCACGGAAAGCCCGTGAAGATCCAGCAGCGCGTCCACTCGAAAATCAGCCAGCACGCGGCAAAGAGCGCCGCATCGGGCACCGCCCTGCCCCGCCGCAGGCCGCCGCAGGCCGCACCGGCCAGACCGGCGAAGAAACCCACCAGCGCGCAGAAGAGCAGGATCGCCAGCGCCGCCAGCGGCACCGGCATGCCACCGAAGCGATGGAGCGCCACGTAAAGCCAGGAAACACCGCCGAGCATCGCCCCGAGACCCCAGGCAAAGCCGACCGCAAAGCCGGCCCGCGCGCGACGGCTCGGCGAGGCCGTCAGCAGCCCGGCGGGCGCGCCCGGCCCGAGCAGCCAGAACAGCACGCCCAGCGCGATGAAGACAACGGGGAACAATCCGACCGGCGCATAGGCGAGCACCGAAGCCCCTCCGGCCAGGAGGGCCCCGACAAGCCGCAGCCAGCCCATCAGCCGCCGACCGTGTCGGCGTCCGGCAGGCGCTCGACCAACAGGGAGTGAATGCGCCGGCTGTCGGCGCGCAGCACCTGAAAGCGCAGGCCTTCGAGCTCGACGACCTCGTTGCGCTTGGGCAGACGGCCGAGCTTGCGGATCAGCAGGCCGCCGACGGTGTCGTACTCGCTGTCGCTGAACTCGCAGCCGAAGGCTTCGTTGAAATCCTCGATCTCGGTGCCGGCCTTGACCCGGTAGCGACCGGCCTGGTCGATGCGGATGTTGTCGGCGGTCTCGTCGAAGTCGTATTCGTCCTCGATGTCGCCGACGATCTGTTCGAGCACGTCCTCGATGGTGACGAGCCCGGCCACGCCGCCGTACTCATCCACCACGATGGCCATGTGGTTGCGGCTGACGCGGAAATCCCGCAGCAGCACGTTGAGTCGCTTCGATTCGGGGACGAACACCGCGGGGCGGAGCATCTCGCGGAGGTTGAAGGATTCGCCGGCAAAGACCCGCAGCAGATCCTTGGCGAGCAGCACGCCGAGCACGTCGTCCTTGCCTTCGCCGACGACGGGGAAGCGGGAGTGGGCGGCACCGATGGCAAAGCGGGTGATGTCCTCGACGGAGTCGGCAAGATTGACGACATCCATCTGCGCGCGGGGAATCATCACGTCGCGCACCTGCATCTCGGACACCTGGAGCGCACCTTCGATGATCGCCAAGGCGTCCGCATCGAACAGGTTGCGGTCGTGGGCGGCGTGCAGAAGGTGCAGAAGTTCTTCGCGGTCTTCCGGCTCCCGGGTCAGGAGGGCGGAAAGCCGTTCTAGCAAGGACGGTTTACTACTGGAGGGTTCCATAAAAGGGGTTGATGAGAAATGGGCGATGGGCGATGAATCGGGGTTCCGACCCATCGCCCATGGCGCATTGCTCATCCCACCAGATCATCGTTCTCCCGCGTACGGGTCGGGATATCCCAGCCCGGCGAGGATCTCGCGCTCCCGCGCTTCCATCTCCTCGGCCTCGGCGTCCTCGATGTGGTCGAAGCCCTGCAAATGCAGCATACCATGCACGGATAAGTGGGCGTAATGGGCGTCCAGCGCCTTGCCCTGCTCCGCCGCCTCGCGCTCGACCACCTGCCGGCACAGCACCAGATCGCCCATCAGCGGCAGGCCTTCGGGCAGCGGCATGTCCTCGCCTTCATCATAGGCAAAGGTGAGCACGTTGGTGGCGTAATCCTTGCCGCGGTAATCGCGGTTGAGTTCGCGGCCTTCGTCTTCATCCACGATGCGCACGGTGATGCGCGCCGCGCCGGGTTCGGCCGCGCGCAGCCAGCGGCGAAAATCGATGCGGGAGGGTACGCCCTCGCGGTTACAGGCGTATTGCACCGAAAGGTCGAGTCGGCGGGGCAGCTTGGGTTGGGTCATTGCTGGGTCTGCTGTTGCTGGTTGCGCTGGGAATGCTTTTCGTAGGCGTCGACGATGCGGGCGACGAGGGGGTGACGCACCACGTCTTCTTTCAGGAAGTGGGTGAAAGCCACGCCACGCACATCGGCGAGCACCTGGACCGCCTCGCCAAGGCCGCTCTTCTGGCCGCGGGGAAGATCCACCTGGGTGAGATCACCGGTGATGACCGCCCTCGATCCGATGCCGATGCGGGTGAGGAACATCTTCATCTGCTCGGGCGAGGTGTTCTGGGCTTCATCCAGGATGATGAAGGCCCGCGACAAGGTGCGCCCGCGCATGAAGGCCAGCGGCGCGATCTCGATGCACCCGCGCTCGAAGAGCTTGGTGACGCGATCGAAGCCCATCAGATCGTAGAGCGCGTCGTAGAGCGGGCGCAGATAAGGATCTACCTTCTGGGCCAGATCGCCGGGCAGGAAGCCCAGCCGCTCACCCGCCTCGACCGCCGGACGGGTGAGGACGATGCGCTCCACGTGCTCCCGCTCGAACGCATCCACCGCGCTCGCCACCGCAAGATAAGTCTTGCCGGTGCCGGCCGGGCCGACGCCGAAGGTGATGTCGTGCTCCTGGATCTGCCGGATGTAATCCACCTGACGCGGCGTACGGCCGTGCAGCTCGCTCTTGCGGGTGAGCAGGGTCGGCGCCGGCGGGTTGGCCTGGGACAGATTGGCCAGCTCGATGAGGCCGAGCTGGATGTCATCCACTGACAGCGGCGCGTCGGATCTATCGTAAAAATGCCGCAGCGCGCGCGCCGCCGTGTGGGTCTGCGGCGACTCGCCATGCAGCGTGAAACGCTCGCCCCGGCGGGCGATCGTCACGTCGTAGGCGGTTTCGATCTGGCGGATGTTCTCGTCGAGCGCCCCGCACAGGTTGGCGAGGCGCAGGTTGTCGAGGGGATGCAGCGTGATTTCGGTTGGCTTCATCAGGTACATGCTGCCAGACCAGCGCCCGGCGGGAAAGTGGCTGTCACGATCGGATCGTCATCCGGCCGCTCAATCCTTCACGACGATCTCGCCGCGCAACGAATGCGGCAGCGCCGAGGTGATCGTCACATCGACGAAATTGCCCACCAGACGCGGGTTGCCGGCGAAGTTGACCACGCGATTGTTGTCGGTCCGGCCGGCGAGCTCGTTGGGATCCTTCTTCGACGGGCCTTCGACCAGAATGCGCTGGACGCTGCCAACCATGCTGGCGCTGATCTCGGCCGCGTGCTCCTCGATGCGCTTCTGCAGGCGCGCAAGGCGGGCAAGCTTGACGTCGGCCGGCGTGTCGTCCGGCAGATCCGAAGCCGGCGTACCAGGGCGCGCGCTGTAGACAAAGCTGAAGGACGTATCGAACTTGAGATCGTCGATCAGCTTCATCGTCGCCTCGAAATCGGCCTCGGTCTCGCCCGGGAAGCCGATGATGAAATCGGACGACAGGGAAATATCCGGCCGTGCAGCGCGCAGCCGGCGCACCAGCGACTTGTATTCCAGCACCGTGTAGCCGCGCTTCATCGCCGCCAGCACGCGATCCGAACCGGCCTGAACCGGCAGATGCAGGTGCGACACCAGCTTGGGCAGCTTGGCGTAGGCATCGACGACCCGCTGGGTCATCTCGCGTGGATGCGAGGTGGTGTAACGGAGGCGCTCGATGCCCGGGATGTCATGCACGCATTCGAGCAGGAAGGCAAAGTCGGCCATCTCGCCACCGTCACCATCCACCGGCGCACGCCAGGCGTTCACGTTCTGGCCGAGGAGCGTCACCTCCTTCACGCCCTGGGCCGCCAGCCCGGCCACTTCGGCCAGCACGTCGGCCAGCGGACGATAGACCTCATCGCCACGGGTGTAAGGCACGATGCAGAAGGTGCAATACTTGGAGCAGCCCTCCATGATCGACACGAAGGCGCTCGCCCCTTCCACCCTCGCCGGCGGCAGGTTGTCGAACTTCTCGATCTCGGGGAAGGAGATATCCACCTGCGAACGGCCCGACGACTTGCGCTCGGCGATCAGTTTGGGCAAGCGATGCAGAGTCTGCGGCCCGAACACCAGATCCACATACGGCGCCCGAGCGACAATCGCCTCGCCCTCCTGGCTCGCCACGCAACCACCCACGCCGATGATCAGGTTGGGATTCTTCTGCTTGAGGTGCTTGACCCGACCGAGATCGTGAAACACCTTCTCCTGCGCCTTCTCGCGCACCGAGCAGGTGTTGAAGAGGATCACATCCGCCTCTTCAGGGTTATCGGTCTTCTCAAGCCCATCGGCAGCTCCGAGCACATCCGCCATCTTGTCCGAGTCGTACTCGTTCATCTGACAGCCGAAGGTACGGATATAAAGCTTCTTCATTTTTTGTTGACCGAGGTGCTCTAAAACTCTATTATAGCGGGCTCAGGTTGGTGATGTAGCTCAGATGGTTAGAGCGACGGATTCATAACCCGTAGGTCGGCGGTTCGACTCCGCCCATCACCACCACAGAACACTAAGCCGCTGAATCGCAAGGTTCAGCGGCTTTTTTGCGTTTTGACCACGCCTCGGCAACCGGGGTAGCTGCGATACCCGCGTGATGAGATGGAGCGCAAAACGGAGTCATCGCGCGACTTGACCTGTCTATAACTCCACAGCTTACGATTCCGCCGTCAACAATTTTCTTCGAAGACGGAGCATCCAGTCATGGTCAATATTTCTGAGTTCGCTTCAAGCCTCGGGCTATCGCGATCCACGCTGCTCTATTACGAAAAGCTGGGGCTGCTTAAAGGCGACCGTCAGCTCAACAGCTATCGGCGCTACGACGAAGGTAAGCCCCCGGCGATCCCCTCTTGACCGTGTCTCAGGCTGACTCCGGCCTCCACCGATGCGGCAGCAACTCCCCGATCCGACTCTGCGGCTGAGTCGGCAGGCGGGTGAGGACGTCCTTCAGATAGGCGAAGGGCTCGTGGCCATTCAGGCGCGCGGACTGGATCAGGCTCATGATCGCGGCCGCCCGTTTGCCAGCGC
>NZ_CALAYQ010000202.1:0-8047 GCF_937894855.1 uncultured Zoogloea sp. | reverse complement strand
AGGCGCCCGCTATGCACGGCAGTTCGGGGAGGCGTGAGATGTGTGTAATGGGATGGATTTAACGAGCCGGTCATCGGCCGGGGGCTAGAGTGGGCGCTCCCCCTCTCCCCCAAAGGACGTTCGCCATGCTTTCCACCATCTTCATCGGCCTCGTCGTCGGTCTCGTCGCCCGCTTCATCAAACCCGGCGACGACAACATGGGCTGGATCAAGACCATCCTGTTCGGCATCGGCGGCTCCATGGCCGCCACCTACGGCGGTCAGGCGCTGGGCCTCTACCAGGCGGGCCAGGGCGCCGGCTTCGTCGGCTCGGTGGTTGGCGCCGTCGTGCTGCTGATCGTCGCCGGGAAGCTGGGCCTGAAGTAAGCCGCAAGCCCGCCGGGGCAGTTTTGTTCAAGACGCCCGGCGGACATCGCCGCTACCTTGGGGCTCGTGTCCTGCGAACTCCAACCGGTGATGTCCATGAACCTCGTCCTCTCGATGGCCGCCTTTGCGCTGGCGGCCTCCCTCTCCCCCGGCCCGGTGAATCTGGTGGCCCTCGGCGCCGGCGCCCGCCACGGCTTTCGGGCCAGCCTGCGCCACGTGACCGGCGCCACCGTCGGCTTCACCGTGCTGCTGGTGCTCACCGGCCTCGGCCTGCAGGAGATCCTGCAGCGCTGGCCGGGCCTGACCGACCTCGTGCGCTGGGCCGGCGTGGCCTTTCTGGTGTATCTGGCGATCCGCCTGGCGGCCGATGATGGCCGGCTCTCCGCCGGGCCAGAAGGCGCCGGGCCGACGCTGCTCGCCGGCGCGGTGATGCAGTGGCTCAACCCGAAGGCGTGGCTGGCCGCGGTGGCCGGCACCGGCGCCTATCTGTCCGATGGCGATCCGGCCCGGGTGTGGCTGTTTGCGGGGATCTACTTCGTGATCTGCTATCTGTCGGTGGGCAGCTGGGCCTACGCCGGCGCCCACCTGCGCCGCCACCTGGACAGCCCGGCGCGCATCCGCGCCTTCAACCGCCTGATGGCTGCGCTACTGGCGGGCAGCGCGCTGTTCCTGCTCTAAGCCTGGGCCCGGTACTGCCCGGGCGTCGCCGCCACCAGCCGCTTGAAGGCCCGGTGCAGGTGGGCCTGATCGGCAAAGCCGGCGTCCGCCGCCACCTCGGCGATGGCGTGGCCGCGGCGCAGGCGGGCCCGGCTGTAGCGGATGCGCCGGTCGATGAGGAAGGCGTGGGGCGTGAGGCCGTAGCGCCGCTGGAAGGCGCGGATCAGGTAGGACTCCGACAGGCCCGCGGCGGCGCAGATGTCGCCCAGGCTGAGGGGCCGGGTGCAGTTGTCGGCGATGAACTCGGCGGCCCGGGCGAGCCGGTCGTCGGCGCCTGCGGGCACGGCCGGCGCCGGTTCCAGGCGGGCCTGCAGCAGGGCGGCGAAGGCCACCGCCGCGCTCTCCTTCTCGAGGAGGTCAGCCTGCCCGTCGTGGAGCAGCGCCTGCAGGCGCATCAAGCCTTCGGCCAGCAGCGGATCGCGGCTTGCCGCGGTGGAAAACGGCTGGAAATCCCGGCCCGCCGGGCGCCCCAGCGCCGCCTGCTGGCGGGCCAGCCACGCCGCGTCGAGGAACAGCATGTGGTACGCCCAGGGCTGGCCATCCACCGGGTTGCAGGCATGGACTTCCTCGGGATTGACCACCACCACCGAGCCCGGCCCCACCCGCTCGCGCAGGCGCCCGTTGGCATAGGTGCTGACGCCGCCGGTGATCACGCCGATGGAGAAGCTGTCGTGGGAATGGGGCGCGTAGCACACCCGCCGGCCGTCCTCGACCGAGCGCAGCTCGACGTGGGGCAGCGCCGCGTCGCGCCAGAAACGGGGCGCAGACGCAGCCGGCCGCTCAGCGTCCGCCGGCCACATCGAGGATGCTTCCGGTGGTGTAACTGGCCTCATCCGACAGCAGCCACAGCACGGCGCGGGCCACTTCGTCCGGCGTGCCGCCCCGCTGCATGGGCACGCCCGGCGCCAGCCGTGCCACCCGGCCGGGTTCGCCGCCACTGGCGTGGATCTCCGTCTCGATGAGGCCCGGCGCCACCCCATTGACGCGGATGCCCTCGGTCGCCACTTCCTTGGCGAGGCCCAGGGTGAGGGTGTCGATGGCGGCCTTGGAGGCGGCGTAATCCACGTATTCACCGGGCGAGCCGATCCGCGCCGCCCGGGACGACAGGTTGACGATGGCGCCGCCGCGCCCGCCGTGGCGGGTGGACATCCGCCGCACCGCCTCGCGGGCGCACAGGAAGGCGCCGGTGATGTTGGTGGCAAAAACGCGCTCGAGGCGCGCGGCGTCCATCTCGTCCACGCGCATCTGGCGGGCCAGGATGCCGGCGTTGTTCACGAAGGCATCGAGCGGCCCGAGGCGCGCGTCGCATTCGGCGAAGAGCCGAAGCACGTCTGCCTCGACCGCCACATCGGCCTGCACCGCGACGGCCGTTCCGCCCTGGGCGGCGATCTCGGCCACCACGGCTTCGGCGGCGCTGTGGTCGGTGTGATAGCTGAGGCACACGGCGTACCCCCGCGCGGCAGCCAGCCGGGCGATGGCGGCGCCGATGCCCCGGGAGCCGCCGGTGACGAGGAGATTCCGGCCCATCGAAGCCACCGTCAGGATTCGGTCTTGCGGGTCCGGCGGCGGCGGGTGGCCGGCTTGGGCTCGGCGGCCGGCGCCTCGGGGGCGGGCTCCGGCGCGGCCGGGGCGGCTTCGGCGGCCTTGGTGCTCTTGCGGCTGGGGCTGCGCTTGCGCCGGGTGTCGGCCTTGGGCTGTACTTCGGGCTCGGGTTCGGGGGCTGGCGCGGGTTCGGGCGGCGGCGCCTCGACCACCGACTCCGGCGCGACTTCGGCGACCTTGGCCGACTTGCGGCTGCTGGTGCGCTTGCGGCGGCTGTCGGGCTTGGCGGCGGTGGCTTCGGGCACGGCGGGCGGCTCGGCGATTTCCGTGTGGTGTGCGACTTCGGACACTGGCAACTCCACCGGCACCGGCTCATGGCGCGCGGCGCTGCTGCGATACACGTAGGCGCCGGATTTTTCGTCGCGACCGAACTCCAGCAGGCCGCGGGCCTGGGCCTCTTCGAGCAGATTGCCGAAGGCCCGGAAACCGTAGCGGGTCTCGCTGAAATCCGGCTTGCGGCGCTTGATGGCTTCCTTCAGCACCGACGCCCAGATCTTGCCGGTGTCGCCCCGCTCGGCCACCAGCGCGTCGAAGGTCTGCACGGCGATCTCGATGCCCTTGGTGCGGCGGGCCTCCACGTCCTCGCGGCGCGGGCGGTCCTCGTCGTTGCGGCGGGACGGCTGAGCTTCCCTGGGTTCGCGGCGGGCTGCGGCGCGCTGGGTTTCGCGCACCAGGTCGTCGTAGAAGATGAACTCGTCGCAGTTGGCGATGAGCAGATCGGAGGTGGATTGCTTGACGCCCACGCCGATCACCTGCTTGGCGTTCTCGCGCAGCTTGGAGACCAGCGGCGAGAAATCCGAATCGCCCGAGATGATCACGAAGGTGTTGACGTGGCTCTTGGTGTAGCAGAGGTCCAGCGCGTCCACCACCAGCCGGATGTCGGCGGAGTTCTTGCCCGACTGGCGAACGTGGGGAATCTCGATCAGTTCGAAGTTGGCCTCGTGCATGGTGGCCTTGAAGCCCTTGTAGCGATCCCAGTCGCAGTAGGCCTTCTTGACGACGATGCTGCCCTTGAGGAGCAGGCGCTCGAGCACCAGCTTGATGTCGAACTTCTCGTACTTGGCGTCGCGCACGCCGAGGGCCACGTTCTCAAAATCGCAGAACAGGGCCATGCTGGTGGATTCGGGCGAAGTGGCCATGGGCGTCTCCTGTCGTGAATGGCTGGCAGCTTACTCGCAATGGCTCACCCGTGTTAGGTTTCCCACCCCGCTTCGCAAGGCTCCCGCATGAACCGCCCCCTTCCACCGGCCGACGCCCGCGGCACCCGCGTCGCCCTGATCTTCGCCCTCGTCGCCGAACGCCTGTCGCTGTGGTACGAGCACGGCCAGTGGCCCACCGAGGCCCAGGGCGCCACCCTGTGCGCCGACTGGCTCGGGCGCACCAAACGCAGCCTGCCGCTGGCCGACCGCCGACACCTGTCCGACCTGAGCGACCGGCTGGCCCGCCAGATCGCCGGCAGCCTGTCCCGCGAGGCCGGGCTGTACACCGTGCACGAGATGATGGAATCCCTCGACCCGAACCACGAATCCGAACTCGGCCAGACCTTGATGGCCGAATGCGAGCGCATGCTGGATGCCTCGCCCCCGCCGGGCGCCGACACCCCGCCCGGGTGCTAGACTCGGGTCATCCCCACCGCGGAGCCAACCCATGAGCGCCAAGACCCTGGATTTCTGGTTCGAGTTCGCCAGCTCGTATTCCTATCTTTCCGTGATGCGCATCGAGCCCCTGGCCCGCGACGCCGGCGTGACGATCAACTGGCGGCCCTTCCTGCTCGGGCCGGTGTTCCTGTCCCTGGGCTGGAACGACTCGCCCTTCAACATCTACCCGCCCAAGGGCCGCTACATGTGGCGGGATCTCGCCCGGCTGGCGGCGCGCTACGGCCTGCCGCTCACCATGCCCTCGCGCTTCCCGCGGAGCGGCGTGCTCGCCGCGCGGGTGGCGATCCTCGGCGCCGCCGAGCCGTGGATCGGCGATTTCGCCCGGGCGGTGATGAGCGCCAACTTCGCCAACGACCAGGACATCGCCGATCCGGCGGTGATCCACGCCATCCTCACCCGCCTCGGCCTGCCCGCCGACGCCCTGCTGGCCGACGCCACCGCCGAGCCCAACAAGCTCGCCCTGCGCCGCCAGACCGAGCAGGCCACTGAGCGGGGCCTGTTCGGCGCGCCCAGCTTCATCACCCCGGACGGCGAGATGTTCTGGGGCAACGACCGACTCGAAGACGCCCTGGCGTGGGTGGTGGACGGGCCGACGATCTGAACGCCCGCCGCCCATGAGAAAGGGGGCACGCGGCCCCCTTGCTTTACCAGCCGGCGAACCCGGCTACTTCGGCTGCTGTTCGGCGGCCTTCTTCGCCTTCTCGGCCTTCTTCTCGGCGTTCTTCGCTGCCCGCTCTTCGTAGTCGGCCTTGTCGCCGCGGGCCTGTTCGGCGCGCTGGGCAGCGGCCTGGGCCTCTTCGGCGCGGCGCTGGGCGTCGGCGGCTTCCTTGCGGTGGCGGGCTTCGGCTTCGAGCATGCCGCGACTCTTGGCCTCCTGCTCGGTCTTGATGCGCTCGGCGTCCTTTTCAGACAGGTGACGCAGGCGCTCTTCGGTCTCGGCGCGGTTGCGGGCTTCGGTTTCGGCGCGCTCGACGGCCTTCTGGGGCGCGGTGGCGGCCTCTTCGGTCTTGCGTTCGGTGTAGCGGCGGTTCTTGTCGGCCAGCTCGATGCGGCCGGCTTCCAGGTCCATCTGGCGGGCGCGGCGGATCTCCAGCACCCGGCGCTCCTTGGCCTGATCGAGGCAGCGATTGACCAGGAAGCGCTTGTAGCAATCGATCTCCTCGTCGCTGAAGCGCGCCTCGGCGGCATCGCGGATCGCGCCCGCCTCGGTGCGCAGCGCGGCGGCGCGGGCCATGTCGGGGGCCGGCTCGTCGGCGGCGAGGGCCGGACCGGCTAGAAAGAGGACGCAAAGGGCGGCAGAAACGGGCAGGCGCATGGTGCAGCAGGGCGATGGACAACGGGACCGCTTACAATACCGGATTTGCCGTCTTCTTTCCTCCGCTCCCGTGATCCAGTTTCGTAACCTGCGCCTCGCCCGCGGCGTGAAGACCCTCATCGAAGGCGCCAGCCTGCAGATCCACCCCGGCTGGAAGGTCGGCCTGACCGGCGCCAACGGCTGCGGCAAGTCGAGCCTGTTCGCGCTCCTGCGCGGCGACCTGCACCAGGATTCGGGCGATCTCGAGATCCCCGCCGCCTGGACCATCGCCCACGTGGCCCAGGAAACCCCGGCCCTGCCCCGCCCGGCCATCGACTACGTGCTCGACGGCGACGCCGAGCTGCGCCGGATCGAAGCCGCCCTCGAGGCCGCCGAGGCCGCCCACGAGGGCGAGGAGATCGGCCACCTCCACGGCCGCCTGCAGGAGATCGGCGGTTACGCCGCCCGCGCCCGCGCCGCCGCGCTGCTCGACGGCCTGGGTTTTTCCGGCCCCGACATGGAGCGCCCGGTGGCGGATTTCTCGGGCGGCTGGCGAATGCGCCTCAACCTCGCCCAGGCGCTGATGTGCCGCTCCGACCTGTTGCTGCTGGACGAACCCACCAACCACCTGGATCTCGACGCGGTGATCTGGCTCGAGCAGTGGCTCGGCGACTACCGCGGCACGCTGGTGCTGATCTCCCACGACCGGGATTTCCTCGACGCGGTGGTCAATCAGATCGCCCACATCGAATTCCAGCGCCTCACGCTCTACACCGGCGGCTACTCCGACTTCGAACGCCAGCGGGCCGAGAAGTTGTCTCAGCAACAGGCTTTGTTTGAAAAGCAACAGCGCGAACGGGCTCACCTGCAGAAGTACGTGGATCGCTTCCGCGCCCAGGCCACCAAGGCCCGCCAGGCCCAGAGCCGCATCAAGGCCCTGGAGCGGATGGAGACCATCGCCGCCGCCCACATCGACACGCCCTTCAGCTTCAGCTTCCGCGAATGCGGCGCCGCGCCGGATCCGCTCCTGCAGATCGAGGACGCCGCCGTCGGCTACGCCAACAAGCCGATCCTGGCGGGCATGAAGCTCACCATCCGCCCCGGCGAGCGCATCGGCCTCCTGGGCCGCAACGGCGCCGGCAAATCGACGCTCATCAAGCTGCTGTCGGGCGGGCTCAAGCCCACCGCCGGCGAGCGCCGCGAAGGCAAGGGCCTCGCCCTCGGCTACTTCGCCCAGCACGCGCTGGAGAGCCTGCGCCCCGAGGAATCGCCGCTCCAGCACACGCTGCGCCTCGACCCGCAGACCCGCGAGCAGGAGCTCCGCGACTACATCGGCGGCTTCGACTTCCGGGGCGACATGGCCACCACGCCCTGCGGCCCGTTCTCCGGCGGCGAGAAATCCCGCCTCGCGCTGGCCCTGCTGATCTGGGGCAAGCCCAACCTGCTGCTGCTCGACGAACCCACCAACCACCTCGACCTGGAAATGCGCCACGCCCTCACCCTGGCGCTGCAGGATTACGAAGGCGGGATGGTCATCGTCTCCCACGACCGGGCGCTGCTGCGCGCCACCTGCGACCGCTTCCTGCTGGTGGACGACGGCCGGCTGCAACCCTTCGACGGCGACCTGGACGACTACAAGGCCTGGCTCGCACAGAAGCGCAGCGCCGATGCCGTCGCCGCCCAGTGCCCCGACAAAGCCGCCGACAAGGCCAGCCGCAAGGCCGAGCGCGAAGCCGCCGCCGCCGACCGCCAGGCCCGCCTGGCCGCCCGCCGCCCGCTGCTGAAGGAGCTCGAACAGCTCGACAAGAAGCTCACCCCCTGGAACGCCGAAAAAGCCAAACTCGACGAGCGCCTCGCCGACCCGGCGCTCTACACCGGCCCCGACGCCGGCGAAGTGCCCAAGCTCCTCAAGCGCCAGGCCGAGCTCACCGAGAAGATCGACGAAGCCGAACTGCGCTGGCTCGAACTCCACGAGGCCCTCGAAGCCATCCCCGCCGACTGAACCCTGCGTCACCAATCGCGACGGATTCGGCATAAGCCGTGCCGGTCTGTTTGCTAGAATCGCCCTTTCGCCAAAATCAACCGTCGTAATCTGGAGCTACCCGCCGTGCAACTCGTCTGTCTCGACCTCGAAGGTGTCCTCGTCCCTGAAATCTGGATCGAATTCGCGGAGCGCACCGGCATCCCCGAACTGCGTCGCACCACCCGCGACGAGCCCGACTACGACAAGCTGATGAAGTACCGCCTTGATCTGCTCAAGCAGCACAAGCTGGGCCTGCCCGACATCCAGAAGGTCATCTCCGAGATGGGCCCCGAACCCGGCGCCAAGGATTTCCTCGACGCCCTGCGCCAGGATTTCCAGGTCATCATCCTGTCCGACACCTTCTACGAATTCGCCATGCCGCTGATGC
>NZ_CALAYQ010000201.1:0-19305 GCF_937894855.1 uncultured Zoogloea sp. | reverse complement strand
CAAACTGGCTCCTATATGCCGGTCAGAGGTGGCTCTATTGTGGCGGTCAGTGACAGGCGGGAGCGTGGCGGCAACATCGCCGGCCTTGCCACCGGCTTCCGGCGCTTCGACGAGATGACCGGCGGCCTGGAGCCCGGGCAGTTGGTGATCGTGGCCGCCCGCCCCAGCGTCGGCAAGACCGTCGCCGGCTGCAACATCGCCTCCCACGCGGCAGCCGGCGGCACCCCAGTGCTGTTCTTCACCCTTGAGATGACCCGGCGCGAGATCGCCGCCCGCATCCTGGCGGCGCGCTCCGGCGTGTCAGTGCAGGCCATGCGTGCTGGCACCAGCGCCCGGGACGACTGGGACAACATGAGCACTGCGGTGGGCGCCTCAATGGCCTGGCCGATGTTCATCGACGATACCCCTGCCGTCACGGTCGCCTATGTCCGCGCCAAGGCCCGACGCATCCGGCGTGCCCAAGGCCTGGGGCTGGTGGTGATCGACTACCTCGGCCTGATGCGCGGCACCGGCGACAACCGGGCGCAAGAGGTCGGCAGCATCTCCCGCGGCCTGAAGGCGCTGGCCAAGGAATTGCAGGTGCCGGTAATTGCCCTCGCCCAGCTTAACCGTGCCAGCGAAACCCGGCCGAACCGCCAGCCGACCCTCGCCGACCTCCGGGATTCTGGCGAGATAGAGCAGGACGCCGACATCGTGGCCATGCTCCACCGCGAGGATATGAACCGCACGGCGCCGGAGTGGGAGGGATTGGCGCAGCTTTTCATCCGGAAGAACCGCAACGGCCCAACCGGGGAATGCCTACTCGCCCTGGACGGCCCGCGGATGCGCTTCAGAGACCACTATGGCTCCGTGCCATCCAATACAGTCCCCTCCGGCAAGTCGTCTAGGGGATTCCCTGAATGAGACCCAATGAAAGGAAGGATTGAGACATGGGCCTGTTTGATAATCTCGGCGTCAGCAAAGTGCTTGGCGGACTCTTCGGAGATGCCCCCGAAGCGCCGGACTACTCCGGCATCGCCAACGCCAACGAGAAGAGCGCACAGCTTGCCAAGGAAGCGGCGGACAACCAGCTTGCCTTCAGCAAGGATCAGTACGCATTCCTGCAGCCGTACCTGAAGAATCAGTTGCAGACTGGTCAGGACGTGGCGGCGCAGCAGCTTGCCGACTCCAAGAAGGCCAGCGAGCGCTCGGACGAGCAGTGGCAGCAGTACCAAGAGACCTTCCAACCCATCGAAGAGAAGATGGCGAAGGAGGCGATGGACTACGGCGGCGAAGCCGACCAAGAGCGCGCCACCGGCCAGGCTGCCGCCGATGTCTCCCAGCAGTTTCAGTCGCAGCGCGCCGCGGCGCAACGTCAGCTTGCCTCGATGGGCGTCAAGCCAAACTCTGGCGCCTTCATGGCGCAGAACCGCGAGGCGGATGCGGCTGAGGCTGCGGCCCGCGCTGCAGCGATGACCGGCACCCGGCAGGCGGTGAAGGACAAAGGCGTCTCTCTCCGGGCTGGCGCTGCCGCATTCGGCCGTAACCAGACCAACACCGCCGGCCAGCAGGTCGGGCTCTCGACCGGTGCCGGATCGTCGGCCACGCAGAGTGCCGGGGCTGGCGTCGGCTCAACGCTGGCTGCCGGAAACAGCCTCAATGCTGGCTACGGCGCCCAGATCGGCGCGGCGGGGACGACTATTCAGTCGAATCTCGGTCTTGGCAGTCTGCTGAACTCGGCCTACGGCAACGAGGCGCAGCTCTACGGCGCGCAAATGGCTGGACTGGGGCAGCTTGCGGGAACGGCTGCAGGCCTCTATGCAAAGCCCGCCGCCGGTGCCGCTGTGGCCTCTTCCAAGGACTTCAAGGAAGGAAAGCAGCCCTTTGACTCCCGAGAAGCCGTCGAAGCCTTCAAGCGCCTCAATGTCGATTCCTGGAAGTACAAGGACGGCATTGCCGATGGCGGCCGGCATGTCGGTCCCTACGCTGAGGATGTACAGCGAGAGCTCGGTGACGAGGTTGCCCCGGGCGGAAAGCAGATCGACCTAATTTCCATGTCCGGCGCCCAGGCTGCGGCCATCAAGGGGCTGGCCGAGAAAATGGAGCAGCAGGACGACACCATTGAAGCACTGACGGCGCGGCTTGCAGCGATGACGCGTGGCGGCAAATTCGGACTTCGGGGGTACGTATGAGCACCTGCACCTACCGCTTCACCGGCCCGGACGGCAAGGAAGTCACCATTGACGGAAAGGCCAAGATGCAAGCCTACATGGCTGCCAACCTAGATTTTTTTTCGGCTATGGGTAACTTTAACTTCGGGCGCAGGCCAGCAATTGCGGCTTCCGCACCGGAGCAAGGCGGCGCCATCGCCCGGCAGGCAGAAACGCTCGACTCGGCGGGCATGGCGCGGCCACTGGCGAGCCGGCGCGCATTCGCAACCTGGACGGGAGAGACGCCGGAGCGCATCCGCCGCGTGCTGGGGGAAGAGTTCGGAGAGGATGGCATCGCCCGCCTTGAACGTGTGGGTTTCCTGCGGATCGTGCCCAGCATGGACGCCGTGCCGGCCGACGTGCGCATCGACGGCGCTGAGGCGGTCTATGACCCGGCCGCGGGCGTCGCCTATCTGGTGGCAGACCGACTGAGCACTGAGCGTGCGCCTGCCGCACTGCTGCATGAACTGGGTGAGCATCACGGTCTAGAAGGCTTCGTCGGGCAAACTGGCTGGCGGGCCATCAAGGCGAAGATTGCCCGTTTCGCGGCCGACCCTACTTCGATATCGCACAACGCCTGGAAGGCCATCAAAGCAACCTATCCCGAGTTCGAGGGCATGGCCGATGCCGAACTCGCCAAGAACGACCGGTTCATTCATGAGGTGCTGGCGAAGCTGGGCGAGAGCTCAGCGGGTCGCTCGCAATCCCTGTGGCTCAACCTGGAAGGCTTTATCAAGCGCGGGCTACTCCGAATGGGATTGACGTTCCTGTTCGGTGAGCACGACGTGCCGGCCTTGGTCGACGGGTCGCTGCGCCGCCTGATGCGCGAAGGACGGGAGGCTGCCGGCACGGCGTTGGCACCTGAGCGCCCGATGGCATCGATACCGATTGGTGATGCGCTGCGCCAGCCGGAGGCGCGGCAAGCAATTCGCGACCGCATTGGCGATCTGTTCCACTCCAGCCGCACCTTCAACGTCCTGCACCGGACGGTGGGCACCCAGTACCACAAGGCCAAGGTTGACCCGCGCTACTTCGGCCGCGTGTTCAACATGGCGCAGCAGTACATCGACAACATCTCGAGAACCGCCAACGAGGCGGCCGACGTGGCGCCGGACCTGCTGCCGAAGATGGAGCGCATGGCCGACGCCTTCAAGCAGCTCTGGCACGCCCGCGCCGACGCAAAGGACGCGCAGGCGCTTGCCGCGCCCATCTTCGAGGGAACGATGGACGACAAGGTGTGGAGCGATGATGAACTTCGCCAGCGCTTCAGCCTGGACGACCGGCAGATCGGCCTGTACCGGCAGTTCCGCGCCGCGGTGGATCGCTCCCTGGACGAGCTCGCCCTGTCTGAGATGACGCGCTCCGCGAAGATGGCGAAGCTGCAGCCTGCCCCGCGCGAGATGAACCTGCGCGAGGCACTCGCCTTCTACATGGAGCAGATCGAGCCCGACATCGAGCAGCTTCAGGGCGAGCTCTCCGAACTGAAGGAGCGCCAAGCGTTCGAGCGCGACCAGCTTGAGGAAGCCGCCCAGAACGGCGACAGCGGAGCCGACGAGCGCCGCCGGTATGCTGACCTCCGCGAGAGCATGAACGCGCGCCACGCGGCCGAATCCGCGGCCCTGAAGGCTCGCATCGAAGACATGGCCGAGCTGCTGAAGGCGACGCAGGGCAAGGTCGAGCAGATCGAGCGCCTGAAGGCCACCGGCTACGCCCCGCTGATGCGTTTCGGCCAATACACGGTGGACGTGTTCGAGTCCGGCGACGACGGCAAGCCGCTGAAGAACGCTGACGGCGAGGAAATCCGGCATTTCTTCGGGATGTTCGAGAGCGAGGCCGAGGCCAACGAGGCGGCCCGCGCGCTGCGCGAGGAATACCCGAACGCCACGATCAACCAGGGTGTGATGTCGCAGGACTCCTTCCGCCTGTTCCGCGGCGTGACGCCGGAGACGGTCGAGGTGTTCGCCCGCATGATGGGTGAAGAGCAGTCCGAGGTGTTCCAGAAGTACCTCAAGCAAGCGGTGAACAACCGCTCGGCCCTTAAGCGCCTGATTCAGCGCAAGGGCATCGCCGGCTTCGAGAAAGACCCGGTGCGCGTGCTGGCCGCCTTCCTGACCAGCAACGCCCGCGCGACGGCTGCCAACTACCACTTTGGCGACATGCTCCGCGCTGCATCCGAGATCCCGAAGGAGAAGGGCGACGTGAAGGATGAGGCGATCAAGCTGATCGACTACATCCAGAACCCGGGCGACGAGGCGGCTTCGCTGCGCGGCCTGCTGTTCATGCACTTCCTGGGCGGCTCCGTGGCTGCCGCGATGGTGAACATGACCCAGACCTTCACCATGACCTTCCCGTACCTGGCGCAGTTCGGCGGTGACGTGGTGGGGAACCTGAAGGAAGCGATGGGGTTGGCGGGCCGCCGGCTGTTCAACAAGAACGCCGACGTGCCGGAAGAACTGAAGTTGGCCCTGCAGCGCGCCGAGGATGAGGGGGTGGTGTCTCCGCACGAAATCCACATGCTTCAGGGCGAGTCGATGCGCACCGGCTGGTTCCAGAACAACCGCTACATGCGCTCCATCGGCAAGGTGTGGGGCAGTTTCTTCTCCCTGGCCGAGCACTTCAACCGTGACGTAGCGTTCATCGCGGCGTACCGGTCAGCGCTCCAGCGCAACCTGAGCGACGAGCAGGCTTACGAGTTCGCCAAGGCGGCGGTGATAGAGACGCAAGGCCTTTTCTCCCGCGCCAATCGCCCGAACTGGGCGCGCGGTGCGGTGGGTGCGACCATCTTCACCTTCAAGCAGTTCACCATCAGCTATCTGGAGTTCCTGAAGCGCTTGCCGTCGCGGGAACGTGCGATTGCCCTGGCGGTGCTGTGGGTGTTCGCCGGCATGTCTGGCATGCCGTTTTCGGACGATCTGGACGACCTGATCGACACCATCGCGCACATGCTGGGCTTCGCCTGGGACAACAAGGCCGGGCGCCGTGCCTTCCTCACTGCGACCCTTGGCCGGGACGCAGCAGGCTTCGTCCTGCACGGAGTGTCCGCCGGTTTGCCGCTCGACATCTCCGGCCGGATGGGAATGGCGAATCTGATTCCCGCGACCGGGTTGCTTGACCCCGCCAAGCAGGACAAGGCGCGGGAGGTGCTGGAGCTTGCAGGGCCGGCGGGAAGCGCCATCCAGACTTACCTGCGTGGTTTCGACAAGCTGCACGGTGGCGTGGGTGATGTGGGCGATGTGCTAGATCTGCTTGGCACGGTTGCCCCCGTGGCGCTCTCGAACGTCGCCAAGGGCGCGGCGATGGCGAGCGACGGCTACTACTCCGACACCAAGGGCCGGAAGGTGGTGGACACTGACCTGGGCGATGCGCTCGCCAAGGCCATCGGCTTCAGCCCGTCCGTGGTCGCCAAATCGGGCCGGGCGCGGGAGGAAGTGTTCAACCAGGCGGCAATGCTGCGCGACATGAAGGCGCGAATCTCAGAGCGGTGGGCGGAGGGTATCGCCCAGAGGGAGCCGGAGAAGGCAGCAGAGGCCCGCGAGATGCTCGCACACTGGAACGCGAACAATCCCGAAACGCCGATCCGCATTGATCTGGCGGCAGTTCTCCGGAGAGCCAGGCTCGCAAGGATGACCGCAGCGGGACGAACTCTCAAAGCGACGCCGAAGGAGCTTCGGCAAGCTGCGGCCGAGGTGGTGGAGCAGGATTGAGAGATTGCAGTCGGGGGTGTTACCGAGGGTGTTACCGGCAATAGCCGCGAGGTGTAACAGGGGGTGTGACAACGGAGCGCCGCGGTGTGCACGTCGGTGTGCACGCCGTGGCGGTTCGAGTCTGGCTGCAGGTCATCGGATAAAAAATTGAGGCTCTGGAAACTACAACTTCAGGTTGAGAGAAAAACTTAACTTATTGAATTTATTGATATATGTTGTAATTTAAATGCGTTTATCGCATGATTTGGTCATGTCAAATCACAGGGGTAAGCGAAATGTCCAAGATCGATAATCGTCCTGAAGTTTCACTTCGTCACGTGTTCCCGTCTGGAGCCACGCACTTCAGCGGATGGAGCGACTACGTGTTCATCGCGACGGATGCCTAGTTGCTGGCTGACGGGATTGCAGCCGGCAATGACCTGCCAACCAGGCGCGTGGGGAACCGCCGAATGAACCGGCTTTGCATCGGTGGTGCCGCTGAGTTCTCTCGGTTGCGAGACGGGCGCATCGAGGCCTCCATCCCGATTGCTGACGTAGCGCGGCGTGATGCGGGCTTTCAGCGGATGCTCGACGGCATCCTTGGAGATTGGCGCCTGAGTCTCGTCGCCGGGGAGGACAAGCAATGAGCGCCCCCGTCGATACCGATTTCTTGCGGCTCGCTCATCAACGGAGCTGCACGCTCCCTGATCGTTTTGGAGACTTCAGGCGGATCGTGGCGAAGCTGGAGGCCGGCTTTCTTGGCGCCGATGATCTGAACGCCGTGGTCGAGCGCATTCGAGCAGGAGCGGTGACGTTCGATGAAGGGTTGGCCTCGCTTGCGGCAACTCACTGAAAACTCATGCGTTGAGGCACTACGGTGCCTCGTTCACGTGATGAATCTTGTTGCAGTAGTGGCAGCGCACGTTCCCAGAGTACCCGATAGGTAGTGGCAATACCGTTCCACATGAGCAACGAACTTCTGATCTGCTTGCCTTTTTCAGGGTATTTAAAGGCGCCTTGCTGGTTGTGTCTGATGCGGCTGCTCGCTCTCTGTTCAAGGTGATGTAGAAAACCCATGTAGCAATCATGGCCCCGCCAACATCAAGGGGGTTGTGAACCTCAATGCCGGGGGCTACAGCATGGAGTCGTAAGACCTTGAGCACGGAGAGGATGGCCGCGCTTCCTATGAAGCATCCCGCCGTTAATACCCATGTTTGAAGCCGGCTCGCCCCACCGTCCTTAAAGGCCAGGCCGTTCATTGCCTTCGTACAGGCAAACACAAAAACGACATATGCAAGGGAGTCGATCAGCATCATTTCTCTCTGGGGTATGCCCGCGCGGTGGTGTTTTCAGTTCCGTATGCACTGCATGGCGTAGCCCTGGAGGCCGGCTGGGCCGGTGAACGGGACTGGATTGACGGACGCGCAGCCGGCGGCGCTGAGGGGAACCGCAACAGAAGACATTCTCGACAGCATCGTTCTTTCTTCACTCGATGACGGCACCAGCATCTGAAACGACACCAAATTCCTACAGTTGTGGGAAGACCGCATTGTATGCCGGCTGCGAAATTCCTCCTATCGTAGGAGGAACGGTTTGGACGCAGCGGCAGCATTCGGAAAGGTTCTCAGGAGGCTTCGGCGTCAGCGCGGGCTGACCCAGGAGCAGCTTGGGCTTGAATCCGACTTGCGGCGGACTTACGTGAGCGTCCTGGAGTTGGGGCGCCAGCAGCCGAGCCTCACGACGATTTTGAAATTGGCCGCTGCGCTGGGCGAACCACCTGGCGCCCTGGTCGACTTGGCTGCGGATGAGTTACGTCGCGGCCACCACAAGCCGCGTCAGTCTTGAGGCACCCCAATCGACCCGCCCGCGTGGCGGGTTTTTCGTTGCTGTCGCCTGGAACCGGGCGAGGCGAGGTGGTCTGACCGTTCGGATTTGGCTACACAGTGGCTACACAACCCCAAAAAGCAAAAAGGCCAACCCCGGAGGATTGGCCTAAGTGCTTGTTTCTATTGGTGCTGCTGACCGGAATCGAACTGGTGACCTACTGATTACGAATCAGTTGCTCTACCGACTGAGCTACAGCAGCAGCGAGCCGCGGATTATACGGGACAGCGCATCGGGCTTCAAGCCCGCAGATGCACGCTATTCGCGGATGATCCGCCAGTTCACGACTCTGGGTTCGCCGGACTCGGACACCGTGTTGCCGTAGATGCTCGACTTGCCCTTCACGTCCGTCCCGAGCACGCGGATGCTGGAGCCAACGCGGACCAGGGTGGTATCGGCAAGGCCGCCCACGATGGGGTCGGTCATCTCGACCTGCTTGTAGAGGCCGCTCTCCAGCTTGTAGAGCACGCTCTGGCCGGTACCGTAGTGAACAGCGTAGACGATGGCGTTGCCGCTGGCATTGCAGGGGTCGTCGTTCATGATCGAACCCACCCAGGTCACCACGCCGTCGTTGGCCTGCAGGCTCAGGATCACCCGTTCGGTAACGCCGGCGTTGGAGCCGGTGAGGTCATAGCGCCAGCCCATCGGCTTGGCACTGTCGAGTTTGGCACCTTCGATCAGGTCCGTGACCTCCACCAGATTGCTGCGCGTCACCGGGAAGAAGCCGCCGGACGGGAACGGCACCTGGTAGGGCTTGCTGCCGAACGCGCGGGTCTTGGTGCCATCGCGCACGGCATACATGGACTGCTGCTGGGTGTTCCCCTGGTCTTCAGAAGAAAGCAGCCGGCCGGTGCCCACAAACACGTAACGCTTCAAGTCATCGGCCGAATATTCGATCTTCGGCGCGGTGGTGATCGGCTGCCCGACGCCACCGGTGGAGAACTCGGCGATCCGGGTCACCGGCGGGAGATCGTCTGCCGGATTGCTGAAATCGAAGCGCCACAGATTGCCCTTGAGATCGCCACCATAGACGTAGTCGAGGGTGTAATCCTGATAGCTCGGCGTGTAGCCCTCGACCTGCGCAAAGCCCGACGGGGAGCTTGCGCTTCCGGAATCGGAGCCGGTGTAGACCGGCGAAGAGCCCAGCAGCTCGCCGGTCTTGGCGTTGAGGATGAACAGCGCGCCCTGCCCGGGCTTGGTACCGCCGATGTTGTTGTAGCCACCGGTCAGGATCACCACCCAGCCCCAGCGGCGGGTCTTGGCGATGAGCGGACGACCGAAGCTGAAACCCATGTCGGGATGGGTGAACTCCCACAGCACGCGGCCGGCGATCTCGTCTTCGGTGAGCGAATCGGAAATGTCGGTGACGTCCACTGCAACGAAGCTGCGGCCGCCCTTGCCCTGGCCCGCGACGAGAATCGTGCGCCAGTCGGCTTCGGCACCGACGCCGAAGGAGTCGAGACGTGCGCCGGTACGGGCGAAGTCCACGTCCCGGATCTCGGGCGAGGCGTTCATGTAGTAGTGGTGCGAGTAGGTCTTGCGGGCAAGGGCCTGGATGCCGCTGACTTCCGGGTTGAGATCCGGCCCTTCGTACACCGAATACGGCACCAGCGCAAAGACTTCCTGGCCGCCCTTCGTCCCTTCGGAGGCATCGAAGGCGTGCAGCATGCCGTCGTTGGCGCCCACGAAGATCAGCGGGTTCCGTGCCGCCTTATCCGCCTTGAAGCGGGTATAGCCCGGGTTGTAGGACTCGGAGTAGGTGGCGCTCGGCTTGCCGAGGTAGACCACCTTCGAATCGACGATGTCGCCCAGCAGCGAAGCGCGCTGGCGGTACAGGTTGCTCACCGCGGCAGTGGATTCGTAGGTGCGGTCGCCCCGCAGGTAGTTGAGGATGCGCTCGCCGTCCGCCGGGTCGCCGGTGGGGGCCGACGACGTCTTGCTCAGGTTGAGACGCTGGGTCGGGCTCAGGTTGGACCAGCGGAAGGCGGTGCCCTTGAGGTCGGCCGGGGTCGGATCGGTCAGGGTCTTGTCGGTCGGCGCGAGGGTCACGATCTTGCGGCCCGAGCTGCCCTGGGCGTCGACCTTGGCGGCGGCGTGCCACAGGGTCGTCACGTCCAGAGAATCGTCGGAGGCAAGCTTGTTGACCTTGGAGGCCGTGATGTCGCCCGACCAGGACGTCGCATCATACGAGCCCTGATAGGTGTTCGCACCGCCGCTCGACGCATTGACCTGGGCGCTCGACAAGGCCGCCCCCGCCGCCGAGCCGGAGCCGGAGGCGATGCTCTGGAACGCGCTGCGCAGGCCCGCCACCATCGAATCCGGGTTGTCAGCCGTGAAGTAGTTGTTCGGCAGCGGGTCACCACCGCGGCTGCGGATCGGCGTACCAGCGACGGTCTTGTCGACCCAGACGTCGCTGGAAGCATCAAAGGGCCCCGGCGGCGTCGCCTTGCTGGGCTTCTTGTAGCCGCCATACTTGGCCGCCAGCCAGTACTGGTTCTTGGAAATGTACCCAACCTCCATCACGTCCATCCAGTAGGTGTCCACGGTCTGGATGCCGTCAATGTCGGTGCGCAGGTCGCTGGAGTGGGCGTAGTAGGCCAGGCCGGCGATGTAGTAGCTGCCCTGATAGATAACCTTGCTGCTCAGGCCCGGGATGCCTTCAAGGGATCCGACTTCGTCGGTCCAGGCCTTGGCGGTCTTAAGGGAGCCCATGTTGGCGTCGGCGTCGGCCGGAAAGCCCAGCGGCGAGCCCGACAGGTTGAAGTCGTAGTTGCTGTTGGTGTCACCGATGCCGACGATGTAGTTCTTCTTGCACGACAGCGGGCCTTTCTTCGGATACTTGGCGTCGGTGGCCGGATCATTCCAGGTCGTAAACACCGGGAAGTCGTCGCGGTTGGCGGCATTCACGCCGGACACGTAAGACTTGGTCGGCTTGAGGTTCTTGTAGTACTTGATCGCCTCGGCGTAGAGCTCGCTCACCGGATCCCACAGCTTGTACGACTTGGATTTCTGGCCGAACTTGTTGATGTAGTTCATCGTGCCGCTGTAGGTCACACCCTGCGCCGCCAGCATGTTGTAGGGGTCGGTGACGAAGGCGCCGGTTTCGGTGAGCTCCGAATCAACGCTCTGGACCATCGCCCGCAGCACGCCACCGTCCTTGTAGATGTTGGCGGTGCCGTCGGCATCCCAGTTGTTATTGTCGTTGAGGAGCAGATAACCGAAGGCCCCAAAGTACATCTTGTCCTTGTACTGCTGGATCAGGCCGACCGGCTTGTAGAGGCTCTTGGTGCCCGACGTGTTTGCGTACTTCTTGCAGTTGCCTTCGAGCAGCGTGCCGGTGCCGTCCGGATCGCGGCACACTTCCGCCCGGACGTTAAGGAAGGTGCATCCCTCGCAATAGCTGTCGATACCGTTGAGCTTCAGAGCAAACCGTATCCCCAGGCCACCGTTACGGATGAAGAGATAAGTGCCCGACCCGATGGCACTGGCGCTGACGCCGTAATCGCCGGGATTCGTGTAGTTGAGGATGTCCTTCCCATATATGACCTTATCGGGAAACTGGAAAAAGTACTCGCCCTGGGGAGCAGCATAGGCCCGCTCGAGGATGGTCTGCGCGACACCGCCGTCGGTGAATGATTTCGGCGTGTCAGTGCTGCGATTGCCGCCCGTGAGCGCCCAGCGGAAGATGTCCGCGCCCTGCATCGTGGCCCAGTTGAGGAAGTGGCCGCTCCACGCCCCCGAGCAGGTGTAATTGGAGCCCGCCTTGCTGATCGGTCGGAAGTAACCGTCGGCACCGCCCACATATTCGTAGCACTTGTAGGGATCGAAGTAGCCCAGATACGGCGCAGCGGCCGTGCCGTCAAATCCGCCCTTGAACGCGCGGTTCATGGCGGTCGGGAACTCCACCGACATGGTCAGCAGCACATTGGCCGGCACGTCGGCAACGAGGATCGGCTGATCGGCCAGCGGCGTCTTGGCAGCACCGGCCGGGCCCGCGATGCCGATGGCCAGCGCCGCGGCAGCGAGCACGCGAGACAGGCCTGATCGGCTGACGAAAGTCGATATCTTCATTTGCAACATCCTTCTCGACGTTTCTGGGTTACTTGACGCGAGTAGTGACCGTAGCCTGGACGTAGGTCTGCGTGTTGCGCACACCGTCGCTACGAATGGTGATCCGGTAGAGCGGAAGGGAGATGGAGCCGGGCTTGTCCTGGCGATAAGAACCACCCCGCTCGTAGCGGTCGGAAACCGAGCACTTCTTTTCGTCGGACGGGCCGTAGTCGGAACACATCCGTTCGATGATGAAGCGGGTTTCGTTGCCGCCTTCCAGCGTGCCATCGGCCTTGTTGGGCTTGATGGTCGAGAACTTGGCGTCGAAGGTCGTCTTGTCCTTGAGAACCAGCGGAATGCCGTTGCCGTCGGTTTCGAGCAGGCGCGGCGAATAGTTCATCGCCACCCACTTGGCCACCACCCCGGCGCAGTCCGGCGAGGTTGGCACGCAGTTGGCAAGCAGGCCGTCGGTGAAATCCTTCGACTGCATCGCCTTGAACGCGGCGTTCATGCCGACGGTGGTGCGATTGACCGAATCGCGCTTGAAGGCGAGGTTGCCCGACAGGATCGAGGAGGTGTCGATCGACCGGAGGGTGGAGACACCGCCGAGCATCATCACGACCAGCACGACAAGCACGACCGCGAGCACTGCCCCCCGCGACCGGCTCGGACGTGACGAAAAGTGAGGGCGAACACTGGAAGCCATGACGATACCTAGGATTTCGGGGTGGACTTCATGTTGCGCAGGGGAATGACCCAGTCGTACACCTGATAGCCGTAGCGCTGCTCGGCGGACTCAAGCTTGCGGGTCACCTTGCGGGCGTCGCTCAGGTCGCTGAACAACACGATTTCGGTGAGCTTGGCATCGTTGATGACGAGCTGGGGCGAACGCACCACGACGCCGATCCGCACGGCCTTGATCTGATCGATCTTCTGCTCGGTGGCGGTTCTGCCGTCCATCAGGTCGGCCAGCGTCCAGCCCGCCTCGCCGGGGGAAATCCATTCATCGACCACGTTGTCGTTGGCCGCGCCGCCCACACCGTTATCCACGCCGTAGCGCACCTTGAAGAGCACGACGTTCTCGCCGAAGGGCATCATCCCGGTGCGTTGCAGCAGGTCGTACTCGACCAGTTCGCCACCCTCGTTCACCGAGATCAGCGACAGCGTCGGCCCGGCCTCACGGCCCAGATGGAAGGCCGACGGGCTATCGGCGGTCGAAACCAGCGCTCCGTAGGACGCGGCGCCAATGTTGAGCTTGATGTTGGTGTACGACGCCGGCGCCGTGACCGCGCTCTCGGCCGGCATCACCTTGAGCCCGTACGAGGCGTCGGCAACCGCCTTGCCCCCCGAAAAATCGGACGCCACCTGGACGATCTGGCAGTCGCCGGGGCCGGCGGCCACATCCTGGGGCACTGCGAGGAGCAGGTCATCGACCGCCAGGCCGGTGTTGGCGATGCCGACACCGTTGGGGTTGGCCACGTTGAGTGTCTTGCCGTCGCTGTCGAACGGCACGTCCCGGTTGCTGGAGGCCGAGCTGCCCGAGATCACCAGCGCGATGTCGGAATTGTCACCGCCATCGAGCACACCCACCGGCAGCACCCGCACGTTCTTGGCGAAGCCGCTGAAGGGATCCGGATAACTCGCCGCCGGCAGCAGCGCCGTCTTGCCGCGTGTCGCCAGCAGCTTGCAGCCCCAGATGTTCCGCCCCTGGACCAGCGAGGCGCCGGCCTCCTCGAACAGCATGCCGAGCCGCGCCCCGATCAGGGACGCCGTCTGCACGGTGTCGGCCGCACCGCTGACGTTGCGGCGGAAGGTCTCGCTGCCCGAGAACGAACGCATGATGACGAGGGACGCAATCACGCCGATGGCCATGCCGACCACCACCTCGATCAGGCTCACGCCAACTTGGCCACGCCGTCGCGGCAGACCCGGAACAAATCTGGTGCGCATGGGCAATCCTAGAAAAGCAGCGCCTTGGTTTCGTAGACACCCTTCACTTCGCGCCCCCCCTTGTCCAGCGTGGTGCCGGGCATCGTCCACTCGATGCGGACATTGACCAGCATGGTCTGGGAGGTGGCCGAGGTGGTGAAGGTCGGCGTGACGACCGGATCGGGCAGGCGGCTGCCGCCGACGACCCGGTTGGTCACCCAGTTGGTCAGCTCGCGCCCGCCGACGGCGTAACCCGACTTGACCTTGGTGATGTCGGAGGCGGCCATCTTGGCGACGAGTTCGTCGGCCAGCATCGCAGCCTCGGTGCGGAAACGGCTGTCCGAGGCGATCTTGGCAGAAGCGGCCTGAAAGCCGATCAGCCCCAGCAGGCCGAGGGAGAAAATCAGCAGCGCCACCAGCACTTCAAGCAGCACGTAACCGGCTTGCGCCTTGTTCTTCTTCATGATCGATCGCTCCATCACGGCTTCGGACATTTCTCGGCCGACACCAGCGGCAGGCACGCGAAGGGCTTGCCGGAGGTGATTGCCGGATCACAGGTCCGGATGCCGCCACCCGGGGTGACGAACACGCACATCGCGCGATCCGCGCCGGGACGGGAGACCCGGAAAATCTGGTATTCGGTGATCGGCGCGCCCTTGATGTCGAAGACCCGGCCGTTGCCGCTGAAGACCACGTTGGCTGGCCCCTGGATCGCCACGTCGGCCGAGACGTCCTTCATCCGGAAGACATTCACGTAAGCCAGGGTGATGTCGGAAAGCGGTGCGAAGTCGGCGTCGAGGACCCGCGACGCCCAGTTGGCGCCGTTGGCCGCGGCGGTGACGGTCTTGATGGAATCCTGGCTGGGGGTGTCGTTGGTCAGCAGGAATTCGACCCGCTGGTTGCGGCGGATCGCCTCGGCCTCGGCCTGACGCAGGCCGTTCTGGATCATCTCGGCGGCCGAGCCGACGGAGTTGCGCCGCACCCAGTCGCCCAGCTGCGGCACGCCGATTGCCATCAGGATGCCGACGATCGAGACGGTGACGATGAGTTCGAGAAGGGTCGCGCCACGCAGGCGGCGGCGTTGCGTCGTCAGCATGAGGTCTGGGCCTTGGTCTTCAGCCAGCAGGGCTGGGCTGCGGAGACCGCAGGCGTCTTGGAGGTCTTCTCGCCGGACTGGTTGATCGTGTAGGTGTAACCGTCCATGGTCTTGCCGGACGTGCCCTTGGCGGTCAGGGTGAAGGTGGTGTTCGAGCACTCGACGGTGATGCCGAAGGAGGTGTCCTTGAAGAGGCCGGAAAGATCCGGGCAGGCCGCTCCGTCGACGTAATAGCTGCGCATCGAGTTGAAGGTCTGCTCCATGCGGACCTTGGCCTCGGCCAGCGAGCCGGTCGCCTCGGCAATCTTGCTCTGGGTGATGTGGGACGTATAGGAGGGCACCGCGATCATGGCCAGGATTCCCGCCACCACCGCCACAATCATCAACTCGATGAGCGTCACGCCACGCTGCTTTTTCATTCCACATCTCCTTTCAGCTTACGATGCCATCGCCCTGCCTGTAAGGCGAGCGCCACTCGACCAGCGGGAAGCCAAGCCCGACAGGCGGCAGCGGGCCCCGAAAACGATGGGCTATCGTGCACGCCATCGCCTCCCGAGCCCTCGATGACCTGCCTGTCGGTGCCCTCCTCCACGCCTCCGTCCAGCCCCTCGCCGCTCCGGCTGCTGGGCCTCTCCCTGGTCCTTTCGGTGATCGCCCACGCGCTCGTGATGAGCCTGCTCGCCCGGCCCGGCGCCGATCGCAAGGGCAGCGGGGGATCGGCGTCAAGGCCACTCGTGGCCCGGCTCGCCAATCCGCCCAGGCCCGCAGCCCGCCTGACGACGCCGCCGGCGCCCCCCGTCCCGCACACAGCGCCCCGCCCCACGCCCCGCATCCCCGAGCCAGCGCCGGATGCGCCGGCAGACACTGCCCCCGCCACCGCCTCACCCGACGCCCCGAGCGAAATCCCGGCCAGCTACCTGCCCCTGAGCGGTCTCTCCCGCGAGCCCGAACTCGTCACCGAAGTCCCGCCCGATATCTGGCCGCCCCTGCCCGACGCGCCGACCGGTGTCTTCCAGCTCGAACTGGCGATTGGCCCGGACGGCGCCGTCGATCTGGTGGTGCCGCGCTGCGAGCCGGCCCTGTGCCCCGCCGCCAACACCTACGCCGAGATCGTCCGCCACTGGCACTTCCAGCCAGCGGAAGTCCTCGGCCGGCCGGTGCCGAGCCGGCTGAAGCTCGAATTCGAACTGGGCGACCCGGCCGCCGCCAGCGATCAGGCCCCGCGCCAGTAATCCGGCCGGGCGAAGTAGCCGCGCAGGTGGTCGATGAGCAGCCGCACGCGCAGCGGCAGCCGACGTTTCTGGGGAAACACCGCGTAGATGCCGGTGGGCGGCGCGGCGTAGTTGTCGAGCACCGACACCAGCCGTCCTTCGGCCAGATCCCGCTCCACCTCCCACATCGAGCGCCACGCCAGCCCGATGCCGCCCAGCGCCCAGTCGTGGAGCACGGTGCCATCGTTGCACTCGAAGCGCCCCGACACCTTGATGGTGCGCACCTGCCCCGGCGCCTCCAGATCGGCAAACACCCAACCCCGCTGGGGATCGAGGGACAGGCAGTCGTGCTGGGTCAGATCCTCCGGCCGCACCGGCGCCCCGCAGCGGGCCAGATAGGCCGGGCTCGCCACCACCACCCGACGGTTGTCGGCGAGGCGCACCGACACCAGGCTCGAATCGGTCAGCTCACCGATACGGATCGAACAATCCACGCCCTCGTTCACCAGATCGACGAGGCGATCGGATAGATCCAGGCTGCACGTCACCTCCGGGTTGGCCGAGAGGAAATCCCGCACCAGCGGCGCCACGTACCGCCGCCCGAAACCCGCCGGCGCCGACACCTTGATGTGCCCGCTAGCCTTCACGCCGCCAAGGCTCACCGACGCCTCGGCATTGGCGAGGTCGTTCAGGATGCGCTGGCAATCCTCCAGAAACGCGCTGCCTTCAAACGTGAGGCTGAGCCGCCGGGTCGAGCGCACCAGCAGCTTCACCCCCAGCCGCTCCTCAAGCGCGTCGATGCGCCGGCCCATCATCGCCGGCGTCACGCCCTCGGCCCGGGCCGCGGCCGAGAGGCTGCCGCGGGTGGCCACGCTCACGAAGGTCTCGATTTCCTTGAAGCTGTTCATTACATACTAAAAGTAAAAAATCATTTGATTTTATTATGGCTTCTTTTTTCTTTAATCGTTGAATAAACTTCGCGGCATTGCAACAAAACCGATCAGTCCCAGGCCCCAAGAACATGGCTCAGCCCGCTCCGTCCGCAACCCGAATCCAGGCCGTCGCCTTCGATGCCTTTGGCACGCTGTTCGACGTCTATTCGGTCGGCCTGCTGGCGGAGCAGCTCTACCCCGGCAAGGGCAGCCAGCTGGCCGAGCTGTGGCGCCAGAAGCAGATCGAGTACAGCTTCATCCGCACCCTGTCGGGCCGCTACAAGCCCTTCTGGGAGATCACCCAGGACGGACTGGTGTTCGCCGCCGCCCGGCTCGGGCTGGACCTCGACGCCGCCCGGCGCACCCAGCTGATCAACCAGTACGCCTGCCTGTCGCCCTTCCCCGAGAACCTCGGCGTGCTGCGCGCGCTCAAGCGGGCCGGCATCCCCACCGCGATCCTCTCCAACGGCACGCCCGAGATGCTCGCGGTGGCGGTCAAGAGCGCCGGCATGAACGGCCTCTTCGACCACCTGCTGTCCACCGACACCGTGCAGCGCTACAAGCCCCACGCCGACGCCTACGCCCTCGGCCCGGCCGCCTTCGGCTGCTCGGCGGAGCGCATCCTCTTCGTCAGCGCCAACGGCTGGGACGCCGCCGGCGCCACCTGGTACGGCTACACCACGTTCTGGATCAACCGCGGCGGCCAGCCGGCCGAGGCCCTCGACGTCGCCCCCACCGCCATCGGCCGCAGCATGGACGACATGCTCGCCTTCATCGAAGTAAAGGCCCGCTGATGGACGCCAGCCAGATTCTCCTCGTCGGCGGCGGCGCCTTCCTGGCCGGCGGCATGAACGCCATGGCCGGCGGCGGCACCTTCTTCTCGTTTCCGGCACTGCTCGCCGCGGGCGTGCCGCCGGTGATGGCCAACGCCAGCAATTCGGTGGCGATGTGGCCGGCCAGCCTCTCCAGCGCCTGGGCCTATCGTCGCGAGGTGAGCCGCCATCCGCGCTGGACGGCGCTCCTCGTCGCCCTGTCCTTCGTCGGCGGGATCTGCGGCGGGCTGCTGCTCCTGTCCACCTCCAACGCCGCCTTCTCGCGCCTCGTGCCGTGGCTGCTGCTGGTCGCCACCGCCCTGTTCGCCTTCTCGGGCCAGGTCTCGCGGCTGGTTGGCGCAGCCAAGGCCCGGCTCGGGATGGGCAAGGCCGAAGGTGGCACCCCGGGCGGCATTGGCGGGCTGGTGTTCCAGTTCATCGTGGCGGTGTACGGCGGCTTTTTCGGCGCCGGCATGGGCATCCTCACCCTCGCAGCGCTGGCCATCCAGGGCGTCGAGGACATCCAGGAACTCAACGGCCTCAAGAACCTCACCTCGGCCGTCAATTACACCGTCGCCGCGGCGACCTTCATCATCGCCGGCGCCATCAGCTGGCCGCATACCCTGCTGATGATCGCCACCGCCATGGTCGGCGCCCTCGCCGGCGCCAGCCTCGCCCGCCGCCTGCCGGCCATCTGGCTGCGCCGGCTGGTGGTGGCAGTAGGGGCGGCCCTGAGTGTCATCTACTTCATCAAGACTTATTCTTAACGCACTTCAACCTTCACCATCAGGAGTCACCATGAGCCTTACCCTTCCCGCCGGCATGCAGATCAACGCCCCGATCCTCCCGGGCTACGAATCCATCCTCACCCCGGAAGCCCTCGAATTCGTCGCCAAGCTGCACCGCGCCTTCGAGCCCCGCCGCCAGGAACTCCTGAAGGCCCGCGTCGAGCGTCAGGCCCGCATCGACGCTGGCGAAATGCCCGACTTCCTGCCGGAGACCAAGCACATCCGCGAAGGCGACTGGAAGGTTGCCCCGCTGCCCAAGGCCCTGGAGCGCCGTCGCACCGAGATCACCGGCCCGGTTGAAGCCAAGATGATCATCAACGCCTTCAACTCGGGCGCTGATTCCTACATGACCGACTTCGAGGACTCCAACAGCCCGAAGTGGGAAAACCAGATCCAGGGCCAGATCAACATCTACCAGGCCATCCGCCGCGAGCTGTCGTTCAAGAACGAAGCCGGCAAGGAATACAAGCTCAACGACAAGATCGCCACCCTGCAGATCCGTCCGCGCGGCTGGCACCTGGATGAAAAGCACGTCACCGTCGACGGCCAGCGCGTCTCCGGCGGCATCTTCGACTTCGGTCTGGTCTTCTTCCACAACGCCAAGGAACAGATCGCCCGCGGCGCCGGCCCCTTCTTCTACCTGCCGAAGATGGAAAGCCACCTGGAAGCCCGCCTGTGGAACGACATCTTCGTGATGGCCCAGGACCACATCGGCCTGCCGCAAGGCACCA
>NZ_CALAYQ010000200.1:0-7657 GCF_937894855.1 uncultured Zoogloea sp. | reverse complement strand
ACAACATGCAGGCCGGCCCCAACGTCAACCAGGAAATCTATCCGGGCTGGCGCAACCCGGCGGCCTTCGTGGTGGTGTCGGATGTGTACCCGACCGTCTCGGCCCTCGCTGCCGACCTGATCCTGCCGGCCGCCATGTGGACGGAGAAGGAAGGCGCCTTCGGCAACGCCGAGCGTCGCACCCAGGTGTGGCGCCAGCAGGTCAAGGCGCCGGGCGAGGCGAAATCCGACCTGTGGCAGTTCATGGAGTTCTCCAAGCGCTTCAAGATGGAAGAGGTGTGGCCGGCCGAGCTGCTCGCCAAGAAGCCCGAGTACAAGGGCAAGACCCTGTACGACGTGCTCTACGCCAACAAGGTGGTGAACAAGTTCCCGAAGAGCGACGTGCAGAAGGTGAACGAGCACGCCATCAAGAACTACACCAACGATGAAGCCGAAGCCTTCGGCTTCTACGTGCAGAAGGGGTTGTTCGAGGAATACGCCCAGTTCGGCCGTGGCCACGGCCACGACCTCGCCAACTTCGACGTCTATCACAAGGCCCGCGGTCTGCGCTGGCCGGTGGTCGACGGCAAGGAAACCCTGTGGCGCTACCGCGAGGGCTACGACCCGTACGTCAAGGCTGGCGAAGGGGTGAAGTTCTACGGCCACAAGGACGGCAAGGCGGTGATCTTCGCGCTGCCTTACCAGGATCCTCCCGAGAAGCCCGATGCCGAGTTCGACATGTGGCTGTGCACCGGCCGCGTGCTGGAACACTGGCACACCGGCACCATGACGCGCCGCGTGCCCGAACTGCACAAGGCGGTGCCGGAAGCCCAGGTGTTCATGCACCCGGACGACGCCAAGAAGCGCAACCTGCAGCGCGGCATGGTGGTGAAGGTCCAGTCCCGTCGCGGCGAGATGATCGCCCGCCTCGAGACCAAGGGCCGCAACAAGCCGCCGGTCGGTCTGATCTTCGTGCCGTTCTTCGACGAATCGAAGCTGGTGAACAAGCTGACCCTCGATGCCACCTGCCCGATTTCTAAGCAGACCGACTTCAAGAAGTGCGCCGTCAAGGTGCTGCGCGCCTGATCCCGGCAGCCGGGTACGGGTCGGGCTGAAGCCTGACCTGCGCCTGGCGCACGGATCAACGCAGACAAATCATGGACACCGGCAAGAAACCCGCCCGCACGCCCTCCGATGCCGCCTCCCCGGCGTCGGTGGCCCGTCGCAAGTTCATCAACAGCGTGGCTGCCGCGGCTGGCGGCGGCTGCCTGTTGGCGCTTGGGGCGGGGCTTTACGCGAAGAGCGCGTCGGCCTTGCCGGCCCAGGCCCTGCGCCCGCCCGGCGCACTGCCCGAAGCCGATTTCCTGGCGGCCTGCGTGCGCTGCGGCCTGTGCGTGCGCGACTGCCCCTACGACACCCTCCACCTCGCCGACCTGGGTGACCCGGTCGTCACCGGCACGCCCTACTTCACGGCCCGCAAGACGCCCTGTGAAATGTGCGAGGACATCCCCTGCGTGAAGGCCTGCCCCACCGGCGCCCTCGACCGCAGCCTCACCGACATCAACAAGGCGCAGATGGGTCTCGCCGCCCTCGTGGACCACGAGAGCTGCCTCAACTTCCTCGGCCTGCGCTGCGACGTGTGCTACCGGGTGTGCCCGGTCATCGACAAGGCGATCACCCTCGAGACCCAGCACAACCCGCGCTCCGACCGCCACGCGATGCTGCTGCCGACGGTGCACTCCGACGCCTGCACCGGCTGCGGCAAGTGCGAGAAGTCCTGCGTGCTGCCCGAGGCGGCCATCAAGGTCTTCCCGCGCAAGCTGGCCCAGGGCGCGCTGCCCGCCCACTATCGCAAGGGCTGGGAAGAAAAGGCCCGCCATGGTGGCTCGCTGATCGGCGATCAGGTCGAACTGCCGGTGCGCGGCTTTGAAGGCCCCACCGCCGGTCGCGCCGCCACCGAAACCGTGGTCGCCCCGACCGGCGCCGCACCTGCGCCGGCCGCCGCGGCGCCAGCCACACCGACGCCCCCGCCGAAGGCGGCGGGTGGCATCAATTCCCACTGGAAGCCGTAGATCATGGCGACCACCACGATGTCCTCCGTCAAGGCAGTCGACGCCGCCTGTGCTCCGGCCCGCAGCCTGTGGCAGCGCCAGCGCTGGCTCATCCTGCGCCGCACGAGCCAGCTCCTGATCCTGCTCGCCTTCCTCGCCGGGCCGTGGTTCGGCGTGTGGCTCGTCAAGGGCAACCTGTCCTCGTCCCTCACGCTGGGCGTGCTGCCGCTCACCGATCCGCTGCTGGTGCTGCAGACCCTTGTCACCGGCCACTTGCCCTATTCGTCGGCGTTGATCGGAGCGGCCATCGTGCTCTGCTTCTACCTGCTGGTGGGCGGGCGGATCTTCTGCAGCTGGGTGTGCCCGGTCAATGTGGTCACCGACGCCGCCGCCTGGAGCCGTCGCCGCCTCGGCATCAAGACCGGCCGCGTGCCGGACGCCGCCACCCGCTACTGGCTGCTGGGCGGTCTGCTCGTGGCCGCCGCCGTCACCGGCAGCCTGGCCTGGGAATGGGTCAATCCGGTGTCGCTGCTGCACCGGGGGCTGATCTTCGGGATGGGCGGCGGGCTGTTCGTGATCGCCGGCATCTTTCTGTACGACCTGCTGGTGGCCAGCCGCGGCTGGTGTGGTCACCTGTGCCCGATGGGCGCCTTCTACGGCCTGCTCGGCAGGAAGGCGCTCGTCCGCGTCTCCGCCAGCAAGCGCGCCGCCTGCGACGACTGCATGGACTGCTTCGCGGTGTGCCCCGAACCCCAGGTGATCCGCCCGGCCCTCAAGCAGGTCGGGCAGGAGAGCCCCCTAATCCTGGCCTCAGACTGCACCACCTGTGGCCGCTGCATCGATGTGTGCGACAAACAAGTTTTCAAAATGACCCATAGGTTCGATCAAAGGAGCGAGTGATGAACAAGCCGACCTTCCATTCCGCCCGCCTGCGGGCAGCCGCCCTGGCCGTGTGCCTTGCCCAGACTTTCCTTGCTCCTGTCGCTGCTGTTGCCGCTGGCGAGCCGGCCATCAAGCTCATGACCCTGCGCGGTGCCGAGATCAACGCCAGCGACCCGGAAGGCGACGGCACCCGTTATGGCCGCGATTCCGCCCCGTTGCCCCGGGATTTCGTCCAGCAGCCGCCGCTGATCCCCCACACGATCAAGGGCTACAACATCACCAAGAACTTCAACAAGTGCCTCGACTGCCACGCCTGGGCCCGTGCGAAGGAGACCGGTGCGACCAAGATTTCCGTCACCCACTTCAAGACCCGCGACGGCGAGGAGCTTTCCAGCGTGTCGCCGCGCCGCTACTTCTGCAACCAGTGCCACGTGCCCCAGAGCGACGCCAAGCCGCTGGTGGGCAACACCTTCAAGCCCGGCACCGGGATGCGCTGACGCATAGACAGGGGAGTTCGGACAAATGGATACCAACAACAAAGGCCTGATCGGGCGCATCCGATCCCTCGGCTGGGGGTTCGCCGCGATGCTGTTCATCGCCGGCATCGTGTTCTGGGGCGGCTTCAACACCGCCATGGAATGGACCAACCGGGAAGCCTTCTGCATCTCGTGCCACGAGATGAAGGACAACGTCTATCAGGAGTACCGCAACACCATCCACGCCTCGAACCGCTCCGGCGTGCGGGCCACCTGCCCGGACTGCCACGTGCCGAAGGAATGGGGCCCGAAGATCATCCGCAAGATCCAGGCATCCAACGAAGTCCTGCACAAGATCCTCGGCTCGATCGACACGCCCGAGAAGTTCAACGCCAAGCGGCTGGAGCTCGCCAAGCATGAATGGGAACGGATGAAGAAGACCGACTCCCGCGAATGCCGCAACTGCCACAATTTCGACAGCTTCGACTACGCCGAGCAGGGCCGCCGTTCGTCCAAGATGCACCAGACCGGCCTGAACGAAGGCAAGACCTGCATCGACTGCCACAAGGGCATCGCCCACACGCTGCCGGAAGTCGAACAGGCCATTGGCGCACCGAAGGAAGGCGCGACGCCGGAGGAATTCCATCCGCCCACGCCCAAGCCTGAAGAGGCCAAGCCTGAGGCCGACAAGGCCGCGAAGGGCTGATCCGCCGACATGGAGCACCCCGGGTCGCAAGGCTCGGGAACGGGGGGAGGCGGGCCGCGTCATGCGGCCCGTTTTCCGTCTGGAGAAAGGCCTACTGCCGCCAGGGTGAAGCGACTGGAGTAAGATTCGGGTAACCCCTGCCGCCGGATGTCCCGGCTGGCATTTTCTCTCCCGAACTCCGGAGTCGGCCTCTCTTGGTTCCCATGCGGAATGATGACGAATCCCAGGCCTGCCTGCTGAGCGCGATCCTCGAAGGCTCGGAGGATGGCGTGCTGACGGCAGATCGGGAAAATCGCCTCGTCGCCGTCAACGAGCGTTTCTTCTCGGTGTGGGGCGTGCCCCGTCCGCCCGGACCGCTGGCCGCGCTGTTCCGCAGTCCCTTCGATTCGATCTACGACGCGGTGTTGTCGCGGATTGTTGCGCCCGCTCACCTTCAGGAATGGGTGCGCCATGTGCTTCCGCTGATGGAGCAGGTGGATTCCGGCGATGTGCCCCTCAAGGATGGCCGAACGCTCCGGGGGCATGCCATTCCCTGGCGGGCCGGCAACGGCGAGTTGCTGGGCCGGATCTGGTATTTCCGGGATGTCACCGAGGTGGTCCGCTCGATCCAGACCATCGAAGCGAGCGAGCGGCGCTACCGCACGGCCTTCCAGACGACCCTCGATGCGATCGCCATCACGACCCTGGCGGGCGGCGTTTACGTAGACGTGAACCAGGCTTTCCTGGACATCACGCAATACAGCCGCGACGAGCTCATCGGCCGCAGCTCCCTGGAGCTTGGCATCTGGGCCGACACCAACGACCGCGTGTCCTTTGCCGAGAAGGTGCGCCGGGAGCAGGCGCGGGTCAGGCTGGAGGCCCGTTTCCGCAAGAAGAACGGGGAGATCTTCTGGGGCATGTTCTCGGTGTCGCCGATGGAGTTCAACGGCGAGCCCTGCTTGCTGTCGATCACCCGCGACATCACCGAAAGCAAGGCTGCCCAGGACGAGCTGGCCCGCCATCGGGACAGCCTGGAGTTGCTCGTGGCCGAGCGGACCGCCGAGCTGTCGAAGGCCAAGGAGGCCGCCGAGGCCGCCAGCGTGGCCAAGAGTGCCTTTCTGGCCAACATGAGTCATGAGATCCGCACACCGCTCAACGCGATCACCGGCATGGCCTACCTCATCCGCCGCGGCGGGCTCACGCTCGAGCAGGCTGCCCAGCTCGACAAGCTGGTGGGGGCGGGCGAGCACCTCCTCAAGATCATCAATGGCGTCCTCGAGCTCTCGAAGATCGAGGCCGGCAAGATCGTCGTGTCCGAAGCGCCGCTGCGGGTCGAGAGCGTTCTGCAGAACGTCGTCTCGATGCTCCATGTCCGCGCCGTCGAAAAGCGCCTGCGGCTGATCACCCAGTGCGATCCGCTGCCCGCCGATCTGCTGGGCGACGCCACGCTGTTGCAGCAGGCGCTGCTCAATTACGCGGCCAACGCGGTGAAGTTCACCGAAGGCGGCAGCGTGATCCTGAGGGTGAAGCTGCTGGAGGAAACCCCCGACGCTGCCCTGCTGCGTTTCGAGGTCGAGGATTCCGGCATCGGCATCGACCCGGAGGTGCTGTCCCGGCTCTTCCGCGCCTTCGAGCAGGCCGACAACACCATGACCCGCAAGCACGGGGGGACGGGCCTGGGGCTGGCGATCACCCGCGAACTGGCGGAGCGGATGGGCGGGGCTGCGGGCGCATCCAGCTGTCCGGGGGTGGGCAGCACCTTCTGGTTCACTGCGCGGCTTGGGCGTGGTCAGCGTGCCGGTCTGCCTGCGGTGCACTTCGACGCTGACGCTGACGCCGAGGCCACCCTCACGGAGTCCTTTGCCGGTCGGAGGGCCCTCCTCGCGGACGACGAGCCCATCAACCGTGAGATCGCCGAACTGATGCTGGTCGGCGCCGGCCTGCAGGTTGACACCGCCGAGGACGGCGCCGAGGCGGTGCGGCGGGTGGCGCAGGACGCCGGGTACGACCTGATCCTGATGGACATGCAGATGCCCAACATGGACGGCCTGGAGGCCACGCGGCAGATCCGCGAGCTGCTCCAGGGCCGGAACATCCCCATCGTCGCCATGACCGCCAACGCCTTCGCCGAAGACCGGGCGCGGTGCCTGGCTGCCGGCATGGACGACTTCATCGCCAAGCCGATCGATCCTGACCGGGTCTTCTCGACCGTCCTCTGCTGGCTGCGGCAACGGGCTTCCGAGCTCGGCTGAACGGCCGAATCAGCCTTAATCCGTTCCTTTGTCATCCCCGCGGCTGCCGCCAGAACGCAGTCGTGGCGCGGGCTCCCGCCTGCTCGCGGGCGTCAGGTGCTGCCACGGCCCGGCCCGCTTGACCGCCATCAAGGACTCGTCCCCCCTCCAGCCCGCACCATCCCGGCCAAGCTGCGTCGTGCAGCGATGCCATCCAGGGAGGTTCCATGAGCGGGACATTCACAAAATCAATGGCGCGAAACATCTTCTTCGGGGGCACTGTTTTCTTTGCGCTCCTGTTCATCGCGCTGACCTTCGATTCGATGCAGACCCTTCCCAAGCGGGACAACCGGGCCAACCTGACGCCGGCTGTTGCTGCGGGCAAGAAGGTGTGGGAGGTCAATAACTGCATCGGTTGCCACACCCTGCTGGGCGAGGGCGCGTACTTCGCTCCCGAGCTGGGCAACGTCTACAAGCGTCGTGGCCCCGAGTTCATCAAGGCCTGGATCCAGTCCCAGCCCACGGGTGCTCCGGGTCGTCGCCAGATGCCCAACTTCCACCTGACCGACCAGCAGCTGAACGATCTCGTCGAGTTTCTGAAGTACACGTCCGAGATCAACACTGCCAACTGGCCGCCCAACATCGAAGGCTGATTGCCGATCTGAAAGGGAGCTATCAACCATGCAATATTCCTCACAGTCGGTCGCGAAGCCATACTTCATCGCGGCCATCGGACTGTTCCTCGGTCAGATCCTGTTCGGCCTCATCATGGGCCTGCAGTATGTGATCGGCGACTTCCTCTTCCCCGCCATCCCGTTCAATGTCGCGCGGATGGTCCACACCAACCTGCTGATCGTCTGGCTGCTCTTCGGCTTCATGGGCGCGGCCTACTACATGATCCCGGAAGAGGCCGAGACCGAGCTGTACTCGCCAAAACTGGCGCTGCTCATGTTCTGGGTCTTCCTCGTCGCCGGTGCGGCGACCATCCTCGGCTATCTGCTCGTGCCCTACGCCACCCTGGCGAAGTTCACCGGCAATGACATCCTCGAGACGATGGGCCGGGAATTCCTCGAGCAGCCGCTGCTGACCAAGATCGGTATCGTGGTCGTCGCGCTGGTGTTCCTGTTCAACCTGACCATGACCATGCTCAAGGGCCGCAAGACCTCCATCGGCATCGTGCTGATGCTCGGTCTGTGGGGCCTGGCGGTGTTCTTCCTGTTCTCCTTCTACAACCCGCACAACCTGGTGCTCGACAAGTTCTACTGGTGGTGGGTCGTGCACCTGTGGGTCGAAGGCGTCTGGGAGCTGATTCTCGGCGCGCTGCTGGCCTTCGTGCTGATCAAGGTGACCGGCG